>JANONO010000203.1:0-2029 GCA_031420875.1 Gallionellaceae bacterium
ACTCGATAGCGCCACTCAAAGCGCGGTATAGCTGGCTGCTCAATCGAGGTGATCAAACTGTTGAATCAATGGTGGCGACGCACGGCGGAGATGGTAAATTGTGGCTAGGCATCGGAGCCAACACAGGCGATCCAACAGCAAGCCTTGATATTGATGGCTATGGCATCCGCATTCGCACATCAAACCCGCCTGGAAATGCAGTGGCGGCAGGCGTGGCAGGAGAAATCCGATGGGATGCGGGGTTCGTTTATGTGTGCGTGGCTACAAACACGTGGAAACGCTCGGCAATTGTGACGTGGTAATAAAATTCTATGACAATAATCGTCAATCAACCGCAAAACTTAGGCCGTCTGAATTGTCTGCAAATCATTCAAGCGGTTTGCAAACGCATCGGCATACTCGCGCCAGCGCAAGCCGTCAGTTCTACTGATCCGCAAATCATTCAATTGGTTTCATTGTGCGAGGAGGAGGGGCAAGAATTAGCGGCACGTTACGCGTGGGAAGGGCTGCAAACAGAGGCCACGTTTACAACCGTAGCAGCACAGTTGCAAACGACTTTAGCTGTTACGGCCCCGGGATTTAATTACATCGTCAACGACACGATATGGAATCGCACTTTGCGCCGCCCTGTCTATGGCCCAAACTCGCAGCAAGACTGGCAGCAAAAGAAAGCGATCCAGCTTAACGGGCCGTTTAACTCCTTCCGAATCATTGCCGATGCGATCAATTTTTACCCTAACCCAGCAGCGGGGCAAGTGTGTGCTTTTGAGTACATCAGCCGCAATTGGATTACAACTGTAAGCACAGCGACATCGTCTGTCTGGACGAATGACGCCGATATTCCAAGCATCAATGACCAGCTAATCATTCTTGGTTTAATCTGGCGCTGGAAATCAGCCAAAGGTCTGGACTACGCAGAGGATTTTGCAAAGTATGAGAGGCGTGTGACCGATGCAATGGGCCGCGATGCAGGTAAAGCCAAGCTCAGCATGGACGGCGCTGCTTACGACATTCAGCCGGTGGTTTTGGTCCCAAGGGGTAGCTTCGGTGTCTGATCCACAAAGTATGGCAAAAGCGCTGATGGGCTACGGGCGCGACTTTGCCCAAAGCGCCAGCAACAGCGTAGCAGGCAACGTATCCGCGCCGGTTGATGGATTGTCATGGGCGCTCAGAAAAGCTGGCGTGCCAATGCCTGAAAAGCCGTTCATGGGCAGTGACTGGATGCAGGACAAAGGTTTGACACGCCCGGTTGCGCAGTCAGCGGCCAGTTTGGCGGGGGAGACGGCGGGCATGATCTCGCCCATGTTGGCAGCAGCCAAAGCTCCGCAAATTGCGCGGGGATTGTTGCAAATGGGTGAGAACGCGATGGTGCCGCGTGCCATGAATCCGCAAACCGGAGCCGTGGTTTGGCATGGCTCGCCGCATAAGTTCGACGCGTTCGACTCCGGCAAGATTGGTACTGGTGAAGGTGCGCAGGCTTACGGGCATGGGCTTTATTTGGCTGATAACAAAGCAGTCGCAACAGAATACTCAAAAATGGGCAGTGCGGCTGGTGGTCAAATACCCTCTCAATTGCGTTTTGTGAATGGTCAAGAAGTGCAGCCCGGTACAGGCGCATATAAAGCCGCATCACTACTGGATAGCATGAGTGTTACGCAAGCTAAAACCACGGTGAACGGATGGATGCAAGGCGCACGCCCTGATGAACAGGCTTATTTCAAAGAAGTAGCCGATACATTGGCAGGCTTAAAGTCTAAATCAGCGGTTACGCAAAAAGCGCCAGGCGGGTCTATGTACAAAGTAGACCTACCAGACGAACACATAGCAAAGATGCTGGACTGGGATAAACCGCTGAGTGCGCAGCATCCTGATGTGCAGGCGGTATTTTCCAAAACCCCATTACCGCAAGATACATCCGGAGAGAAGGCATATCAATGGCTGTCACAAATCGGCGGTGGTACAAAGGACAAAGCAGGTAAATTTGCATCAGGTCATATGCTTAAAAATGGCATCCCCGGCATCCGCTACC
>JANONO010000204.1:0-1992 GCA_031420875.1 Gallionellaceae bacterium
TCACTGGCAAGAACCAGCACAAACCAATCGACACGGGCGCGCCAGTCGGCAAGGAAGTTTGGTAATGGGCCGTCGCTTTGTGCCGGATGCGGGCGATATTGTTTGGCTGGAATTTTCGCCGCAGGTCGGCCACGAACAAGCCGGACACCGACCCGCACTGGTACTTAGCCCCGCCGCCTACAACAGCAAAACCGGCACAATGGTGTGCTGCCCGATGACCACCCAAATCAAAGGCTACCCGTTCGAAGTCATCATGCGCGCGGAAGGTATTCACGGCGCAGTGCTGTCCGACCAAGTCAAAAATCTCGATTGGCGCGCGCGCAAAGCTCTGCCAAAAGGCAAAGCATCGGCTGAAGAGCTGGACGAAGTGCGCGCCAAGATTGCTGCGCTGATGGGGATACGGTGAACACCAAATTGGCTTTGATCAACACGCAGTAAGGATAAGTACTGGTTGCGCATTCTGGCATTCCTGCTGCGGCGTTTATGTAAAAAGGCGTTGCTAACCACGATCACTATTGGCAAAAGTGACTATCTGAAACGTGCCAACTTCTGCCCTTTGCGCATCAGGTGAATTTTAGATTGCAATGCAATCATTTCTTTGATTGATTGCTAACAATGATTACAGAAAGGGGTTTGCTGTGGCCACTAATCTTGTCGTTCGTAATGTTGAAGAGGATATTGCCCTGGCGCTGAAGCAACTGGCCGCGTCTCATGGCAGAAGTGCTGAAGCTGAGCATCGGGAAATTCTGAAATCGGTTTTGCAGCGTCCTAAGCGCCGTTCTGTTGCCGAGGTTTTGTCGAGCATGCCGAATGTTGGTGAAGATTCTGATTTCAATTTTCGGAACGTGTAGGAGTGTATTTGTTATAGAACCAACAAAAAACGGCAGGCTTGTTGAACCACCGCTTTCGGGCAGGAAAAAATGCAATGTGGTGTTAAGCTTAGTGCCATAAAAAGTCGTTCAACATTCCGTTAAAATTTGCGCTTCGAGCCTGCCTTTGCGCTTACAGAGAGATGGTATTACAATATATTATGTGGTAATACAAAAGAGGTATCTCATGTCAACGATGCTAACCAGTAAAGGGCAGGTCACCATCCCAAAGCAGATACGCGATGCACTGAACCTGGAACCAGGGAGTGCTATAGACTTCGCGATTGATGGTAATGGTGATGTAGTCATACACAAGGTAGGCGCACGAGCCAGTCGCAAGCCAGACCGTTTTGAAAAAGCTCGTGGCAAGGCTGATGTCAAGTGGCAGACGGACGATCTGATGGCAATGTTGCGCGGTGAGGGGTGATGTTACTGGTTGATACCAATGTTCTGGTTGATGTTCTGGAAAATGACCCAAGCTGGGCTGAGTGGTCAATTAGCCAATTGCGTGCGCAGTCGAAAATTCATCGCTTGGCTATCAACCCAATAATCTACTCCGAACTGTCGCTGACCTTTTCTACTGTAGAGGCTCTGGATCAGACGCTTGATGACTTAGGCCTAACCATGATCGAGATGCCACGTGCGGCATTATTTCTTGCGGGCAAGGCATTCGTCCGTTACCGGCGGCAAAGGGGGGGGCAAGAGCAATGTACTCGGCGATTTTTTCATCGGCGCACATGCAGCAGTCTCTCAATATCCGCTACTGACCCGTGACACACGGCGCTATAGCACCTATTTCCCTAGTGTAGATGTAATCGCACTGGAAGAACCGGCGTGAATATTTTTGGTGCACATTATCAGTACCAGCAACTGGAGTCTGATAGAGTTGATGCGCTCGCATAGTTATGATGACGGCTTTGGAGATGGAAAACACCAAGATCAATATGGCGCTCAGTGGCTGATAAGCGGCAATGCTGAAACTGCATAGCGCGTAAAAACAACCAAGGTTTCCGATGGTCGGCTAAGTGCCAGGAGCGGATGCAGAGCATAGAATGCTGATTGGCTACATAACTTTAGTTCGAACCAGAAATTTTCTCCATTAACAATAGATTGTGACACTATG
>JANONO010000205.1:0-5667 GCA_031420875.1 Gallionellaceae bacterium
GTTGTCCGGCCTGCTCATGCACCAAATGGAAAGGATATTCGAGCACGCCAACTATGGCAACACTGATTCCGTGACACACTGATTCCGTAAGCAGTCTGGCTATCCTAGATAAGCTGCAGGAAGGTTTCTTGATAGTACGGATATTAGCTGACTGGTCAAATGGACGGGATTAAAACGGCGCTAGCACTCCGTACCCAGTTGAATATTGCCTGCGTATTTATGAGTGCTTTTACCGATTCTGTAGCTCGTGACCGAGCTCAGCTGTGCGATCCGGCAGGCTATCTGGAAAAACCCTATGATACCGAGGCACTGCGCGAGGTGATCGATGCTTTTGTTGAGCGAGCCAAATAACGCCACTTAAATAATTGAATCGAGCCGCAATGGAATGGATTTTCATAGCCTCATTTACAGGATAAAGATGAACCCAGATAATCCATTAGGCCGTTCAATCCATTAGGCCGTTCGTGGTGAGCCCGTCGAACCACAAGCCCTGTAAGAACAAGTCCTTCGACAAGCTCAGGACGAACGGATACTATGAATTCACACTGAATTGTGCCTAATGGATTATCTGGGATGAAGCCTGATACCGCGATAAAAAAATCAAACGGCCTACACCCTGCAATCATAATAACGACTGTGGCAGCGTTCTATTTCGTCACTGCAAAATTTGGTTTGTTGCTGGCTTTTTCCACGCAGCAAGTCACTGCGGTATGGCCAGCCTCCGGCATTGCGCTGGTCGCGCTGTTGTTGTTCGGGCGCACGGCCTAGCCGGGGGTATGTCTGGGCGCGTTGGCGATCAATGCCACGCTCAGCCCATCGTTGATGACTGCTGCGGGCATCGCGCTGGGTAATACCTTGGGGCCGCTACTCGGCGCAACCCTGCTGCATCGTTTCGTGAAGTTCGATAATGCTTTCACGCGCTTGCGCGATGTGTTCGGGCTACTGTTGGGTGGCGCGATGTTGGTGAGCGCGACCAACGGCGTGGCCAACCTGGTCTTGGCTGGCATCATTCCTTGGTCTGCTTATTTTTCGGTGTGGTGGGTGGGCGACAGTATGGGTGTACTGTTGTTCGCCCCGTTTTTGCTGACCTGGGTGGCCCAACCGCGGGTGCAATGGCAAGGATGGCGGCTGGTCGAGCAGGGTAAATTTGTTCTCCAAATAATTATGTTGAAAATCAATAAATGTAGGGTGGGCACGTTTTTGTGCCCACGCGGTTACCAATCCGCGTGGGCAGACGATAAAGCTGTCTGCCCACCCTACGATTATTTGGAGAACAAATTTACCCTGGCTGGTCGAGTTCTGCGGATTGTTTCTGGGGCTGGTGGCGGTAAGCTATGTCGTCTTTACCGGCAGCGCTGACTACCAGACGCAGTATGCGGCGTTCCCATTCATTATCTGGTCAGCACTGCGCTTCGGCCAACGCGAAACAGCTTCGGCCGTACTGCTGTTATGCGGGTTTGCCATTTGGGGCGCAGCGCACGACCTAGGCCCATTCATGTCGGGAGACCTGGATCAACGCCTCATTTTATTAGCAATATTCATGGCGGTTATGGCGACCACTGCTCTGGTGCTCGGTGCTGTGATTGAGGAACGCAAACAGGCCGAGGCTCAATTATTGCGCGCAGGTAACGAGCTGGAAGATCGCGTACGTGAGCGCACGGCCGATCTGACCCAGGCACATGCCGCACTCAGCGTGAGCGAGCAACGGTTCCGCACGCTCACGGAAAACATGCGCGTGGGGCTGACCGTACAAGATGATCAGTCTAAAGTGGTGCTGTTCAATTCCAGGGCGCTGGAGCTGCTCGGCCTCAGCGCAGATCAGCTACTGGGCAAGTCCTCGTTTAACACAGACATGCGGGTGATCCACGAAGACGGCAGCCCCTTTGTCAGTAGTGATCGTCCGACACCACAAGCCATCGCCACACGCCAGCCGGTACGAAACGTGGTCATGGGTGTCTATCGGCTGCCCACGCAAGATTGGGTGTGGCTGTTGGTAAATGCTGAGCCGCAACTGACCGACGAGGGCGCGGTGCGGGAGGTGATTTGCACTTTCAACGACATCACCGAACTCAAACATGCCCAGGAATTGCAACAGATTTTGCTGCAAGAAAAAGAAGCGCTGCTCAAAGAGGTACACCACCGCGTCAAAAATAACCTGCAAGTCATCACCAGCCTGTTGCGCTTGGAAAGCGGTCGCAGCACACAACCGGACATTAAAGCCGTGCTGGGCGATATGCAGGGTCGCATCCGATCTATGGCCTCGCTGCATGAGGCGCTTTATCGCAGCGGCATCTTTGCCACCGTAAATTTGGGCAGTTATATCGAGACACTGGCCAGCCAATCTTTCCGCGCAATGTTAACCGATGCCCATAGCATTCAACTTCGGCTTGACTTGGATCCGGTGACTGTCAGCATGGATCAAGCCACACCATGTGGCTTACTGATCAACGAACTGATTTCGAATTGCCTCCAATACGGCTTTCCAAACGAGCGCAAGGGTGAGGTGAGCATTACGCTCAAGCAATTGGACGATGGGCAATGTTGTCTGTGCGTGAGCGACACCAGTGTGGGCTTACCAGCTGATTTTGAAGCAACGCGAGGCAATTCGCTCGGCCTGCAATTGGTTGCCAGCCTTGCCACACAACTGGGCGGCGCACTAGAAATTAAGTCGGGGTCGGGGTCGGCATTTACCGTGATATTTGAAGTACGCATTGAAAATACACACTAGGCAAGAAAGGTGGTAAATTAGCTCCGCAAAATAAAGCGCAATCAATAGCGCAATGGGATTGCTCAATTTTTTGATCTCCAGTATTTGTAGGGTGGATAAGCATAGCGCATCCACCAACGTGGCATGGTGGATGCGCTATGCTTATCCACCCTACAGAGATCGTCTTAAATTTCTATGTCTTAAATTTCTAACTGCTGAGTAAGTAGATTTGCCTTAATTAAACTTTCTGACTGGAAAGGTAGTTGATGCTTGCACCTGTCAACAAACCGCGCATCCTCATCGTCGAAGACGAGGCCATCGTAGCGCGCGACATCGAACAGCAGTTGCTGGACCTCGGCTACAATCCGATAGGCCACGCCACGCAGGGCCAGCAGTCGATCACCCTAGCCGAAGAACTGCGTCCAGATCTGGTGCTAATGGACATTCAACTGTCCGGTAAGATGGATGGCATCGAGGCGGCACAACTTATCCGCAACAAGCTTTTCATACCCGTTGTATTCCTCACCGCCTTTGCCGCAGACGACGTTCTGGCACGTGCCAAACTGACCGAGCCCTTCGGCTACATCCTCAAACCATTTTCCGAACGAGAATTACGCACCGTGCTGGAAATGACGCTCTACAAATCCGATAGCGAAGCGCGTCTGCGCCGGAGCGAAGCTAACCTTGCCGTGACACTCAACTCGATCGGTGATGCAGTCATTAGCACCGACACCGCTGGCTTAATAACAAGAATGAACCCGACCGCCGAGCGGCTCACTGGCTGGCCGCAGGCCGAGGCCTTGGGTCAGCCGTTGACGGAAGTGTTTCGCATCGTCAACGCGCAGACACGGCTGCCGTCGGTCAACCCGGTGCAACGGGTGATGGAGCACGGCGAGATAGTCAGCCTGTCCAACCACACCACGCTGTTGGCGCGCGACGGACGGGAGTATCAAATCGCCGACAGCAGCGCACCCATCCGCGATGCCGCTGGGCAGATTATCGGCGTGGTGCTGGTGTTTAGCGACGTGACCGAAAAATACCGGATGGAAATGGCGCTCAAGCAATCCGAGCAGCATTTGCGAAATATTTTTGACGGTCTGGGGCCAAATATGTTCGTGGGTTTGCTGACTCCAGGCGGGTCTGTGCTGAAGGTTAACCAGCAAGCATTGGCGGTGGCCAATCTTAAATTGGAAGATGTGCTGGGCAAACCGGCTGAAGAAACATTCTGGTTGAGTTATTCCGATGAAGTGAAGCAACAGATGCGCGCAGCAGTGGAGCGTGCTGCGGGCGGCGAGGCCTCGCGTTTTGACCTGCTAATACGGGGTGCGGAAAATCAATTTATCCCCATTGATTTTTCGATACAGCCATTCCGCGATGAGAGCGGAAAAGTTGCGTTCCTGGTGCCGTCAGCAATCGTCATCACCGAGCGCAAGATGGCCGAAGAGGCGCTGCGCGCGAGCGAGGAGCGTCTGCATCTGGCGCTGGATGCGGCTCAGATGGGGGTGTTTGAATGGGATATGCGGCACGACCGCATTACCTGGACTTACTGGCAGGAAAATATGATGACGGGTATCAAGCCTGCCCATTCCGGCAACACCTACGATGTGTTCGCGCAGCGCGTGTTTCCGCAAGACCTGCCCGGTATTAATGCCAAGATCGCGCGCTGTATCGCCGAGCGCGAGCCGTTCCTGCACGAGTTCCGCATGATTTGGCCGGATGCCAGTAATCATTGGGTTTCTATCCGGGGTGAATTTACTTTTGCCGATGATGGACAGCCCCTGCGCTTGCTCGGCGTGGTGGTGGAAATCGCGGCGCGCAAACTGGCCGAAGAAAAAATCCAGAATCAACTTGATGAACTCATACGCTGGCAGCAAGTGACGCTGGGCCGTGAAGGCCGTGTGCAGGAGTTAAAGGCGGAAATCAACGCACTGCTTGCCCAACGGGGCGAGCCAGCACGTTATCCCAGCGCGGATGCCGCATGAAAGCCGCCCTGCCCAGCAACGAAGCCCAGCGTCTCGCACTTCTACGCAATTACAACGTGCTGGACTCGATGCCGGAACAGGCTTTTGACGATCTGGTATTGCTTGCCGCGCAAATCTGCCAGACACCCATCGCGCTGATCACGCTGATAGACGAAGACCGCCAGTGGTTTAAATCCAGGGTAGGCTTAAACGCAACCGAGACATCGCGCGATGTGGCCTTCTGTGCTCATGCCATTCTGAACGCGGACGCCGTAATGGAGGTGCGCGACGCGCAGCTTGACCCGCGCTTTGCCGACAATCCCTTGGTCACTGCCGACCCGCACATCCGCTTTTATGCCGGCGCGCCCTTGGTGACAGCGGACGGCTTGGCGCTGGGAACGCTGTGTGCGATTGACCGCGAACCGCGCGAGCTGAGTTCCACGCAGATAGCTGCGCTGAAAGCTTTAAGCCGCACAGTTGTGTCGCAGCTCGAACTGCGCCGTACTGCGCAGCGTCGGGAGGATGAAAAACTGTCACACACATCAGGCCCGGCAGGCAAGAAAAAATGGTCGCTGGAAAACACCACGCTGGCTACTTTCTGGTTGGCTGCATTGGCGCTGCTTATCGTGGGCGCCATCTCGATTCGCAGTATGTTCGATCTAGGCCGACAAATGGATGCGGTGCAGCACAGCTACCAGGTGATTGAGCAGACCAATCGCGTGTTTGCCAACATGATTGAGGTTCAGAGTGGGCAGCGTGGTTACATCATTACTGGTTTGGATGAATTTCTTGATACCTACAATGAATCACGGCTTGCCGCGCAGCAGGCGGTGCAGGAATTGCGCCGGCTCACGGCTGACAACCTTGCCCGGCAGCAGCACATCAATGAACTGGAGCAACAGGTTGCACGACGATTGGACATTGCGCACGAACTGATTGAAGTGCGCCGGACCCGGGGATTCAAGGCTGCACAGGAATCACTGGCTTTGAGTGTGGGCA
>JANONO010000206.1:0-4175 GCA_031420875.1 Gallionellaceae bacterium
CGAATCTTCAAGAAAAATCGTGGACATCATCAGCGTCATTGAAGGCATCGCCTTTCAGACCAACATTTTAGCGCTCAACGCTGCGGTAGAAGCGGCGCGCGCCGGTGAACAAGGACGCGGCTTTGCCGTCGTGGCCTCAGAAGTGCGGAGTTTGGCGCAACGTTCAGCCGCAGCTGCCAAAGAGATCAAAGCCCTCATCGGTGATTCGGTAGATAAAGTGGAAGTCGGCACCAAGTTAGTAGATGAAGCTGGAAAAACGATGGGCGAAGTTGTCACTGCGGTCAAGCGTGTGACTGACATCATGGCGGAAATAACGGCGGCCTCGCTGGAGCAAAGCTCTGGCATCGAACAGGTCAATAAAGCCATTACTCAGATGGACGAAGTGACGCAGCAGAACGCAGCCGTGGTGGAGCAGGCTGCTGCTGCCGCTGAATCGCTGGAGGCTGAAGCTCAGAATCTGGCTGAGGCCGTCAGCGTTTTCAGGCTCGATGCCAAACATGCAGATACACAGCATCAGCCCAATAGTGGTGATGCAATTCAAGCAAGGAGGCAATCTATTAATCAATCTGCCACTCGCGGCACAAGCTCCTTACCCAAAAAATCTGCTGCTAAACTCAATGCACCCCGGCAAAATTCAAATGATGAAGAATGGCAGGAGTTTTGAAATACTCCTCTTCATTGACCAGCCATGAGACTCATTCCGAATTTTAGGGGCACGCTATGACATCCATCTACGGGGGGCATGAAGAGTCGCAATCGCCTAACCTTTACCACGATAAAAATTTTCACATGGATGCAGTAAAAATTTTACCGGGAGAATACTACGTAACCAAGCGTAATTTGGCGCTGGTCACAGTGCTGGGCTCCTGCGTTGCGGCCTGTATTCGCGACCGCATTAGCGGCATGGGCGGTATGAACCATTTCATGCTACCCGGTGACAGCGGACAACATGGAAGCGCCGCAGATTTATCCAGCCCGCTGGCTCATTATGGTACTTATGCCATGGAAAAAATGATTAACGATTTGTTAAAAATGGGAGCCAAGCGTTCTAACTTACAAGCCAAATTATTCGGTGGGGGCAACGTGATGCCCAGCTTTACCGTGAATAATGTGGGCGAGCGCAATGCGGAGTTTGCCATCAATTATCTGCGTACCGAACAAATAGAAGTTCTTGCTCAGGACATGCTCGATATTTACCCGCGCAAAGTTTATTTTTTCCCGAGCACCGGCAAAGTATTAGTAAAGAAATTACGTAGCGTACATAACAACACCATCATGGAACGCGAGCAACAATATCGCACACGCATCGCTGTCTCCAACGCGAATAGCACAGTAGATTTATTTTAGGGCATCGCGTCATAAACCACACACCCACAACGGCATTCGCTTGTGGGGAAATTTAATATTATTACTCTGTTTAAAACTATTACGCTATTTAAAAATATTACTCTGGCATGATGAACCCATTACTCAATTTTTCCGGCTTGCCGCGCTACGCGGAAATCCAAGCAGCGCACGTTACCCCTGCCATTGATCAGTTACTGGCTGAATGCCGAGCAACCGTGAGCCGTTTGCTGGCCGACTCATCTATGCCGACCTGGGATAATTCTGTCCAGCCATTAGCCGATAGCCACGAACGTCTGGCTCGATCATGGGGGCAAGTGTCGCACCTCAATGCAGTCATGAACTCTGCTGCTCTGCGCGAGGCATACAATTCCAACCTGCCTAAAATTTCTCAATACCATGCCGAAATTTCCCAAAATATCGCCTTGTTTGCCAAGGTAAAGGCCATCCATGACGGTGCTGAATTTGCAACCTTAAACCCGGCTCGACAGAAAATTATCGGGAATGAATTGCGCGATTTTCGCTTAGGTGGTGCGGAATTGCCACCTGCGGACAAAATTTCGTTCATCGCCATTCAGGAGAAGATGTCTGAGCTATGCTCGCGTTTTTCGGACAACATTCTGGATGCAACAAATGCCTACACTCATCTGGTAGAAGATGAATCTGAACTGGCCGGAATTCCTGCTGACGAACGTCAGGCTGCTGCCGAAGCGGCACAGATAACAGACAAACGTGGCTGGCTATTTACCTTGCACGCACCTTCCTATGGCCCGCTCATGCAATACGCTGACAATCGGGCGCTGCGTGAACGCATGTATGTCGCCTACAGCACTCGCGCCAGTGATCTGGGCAAGGCAGAGTTGGATAATTCACCGCTGATGTTGGACATTCTTAAGCTGCGTTTGGAAGAAGCACAGTTACTCGGCTTTTCCAATTTCGCTGAATTGTCTCTGGCCACCAAAATGGCTGATACGCCGCAACAGGTGGAACATTTTCTGCGTGAGATGGCCGACCGTGCGAAGCCATTTGCGGAGCAGGATTTAGCGCAACTACGCGAGTTTGCCCACGCGCAATTGGGCATTAAAGAATTGCAAGCATGGGATGTAAGCTATGTCAGCGAGCATTTACGCCAACAGCGTTACGCCTTTTCTGAACAGGAAGTCAAGCAGTATTTTCCCGAAGACAGTGTATTGACTGGCATGTTTAAACTGGTCGGGACACTCTACGGCTTAACCGTCCGCCCTGCTCAAGCACCAAAATGGCACGAGACCGTGCGCTTCTTCGACATTCAGGATAAAGATGGCAAACTGATCGGCCAGTTCTATCTTGATCTCTATGCGCGCAGCAGCAAACGTGGTGGCGCGTGGATGGATGATGCTATTTCGCGTCGCCGCACAGCAGACGGTATGCAGACACCCGTGGCTTATCTGAATTGCAATTTCGCCGCCCCGGTGGGGGGGAAGCCAGCGTTGTTCACCCACGACGAAGTGATTACCCTGTTCCATGAGTTTGGTCACGGCCTGCATCATTTGCTGACCCAAGTAGAAGACCTCGGCGTGTCTGGCATAAACGGGGTGGAATGGGATGCCGTAGAACTACCCAGCCAATTCATGGAGAATTTCTGTTGGGAGTGGGACGTGTTGCAAGATTTGACACGCCACGTTGACACAGGAAAAAAACTGCCACGCAGCTTGTTTGACAAAATGTTAGCCGCCAAAAATTATCAGAATGGATTACAGACTCTGCGCCAAATCGAATTTTCTCTGTTTGACATACGCCTGCATAGCAGCTTCGATCCGCAAGGCACACAGACCATACAGCAGCTACTAAACGATGTGCGACGCGAAGTGGCCGTGCTGATCCCGCCCGCTTTTAACCGTTTCCCTAATAGCTTCTCGCACATATTTTCCGGCGGATATGCGGCGGGCTATTATAGTTACAAGTGGGCTGAGGTACTCTCCGCCGACGCATACAGCTTGTTCGAGGAAAACGGTGTGCTCAACTTGGCTGTCGGTCTGCGCTTCCGCGATGAAATACTGGCAGTCGGCGGCAGCCGCGATGCCATGCAATCATTCGTTGCATTTCGGGGGCGCGAACCGAGCATAGATGCCCTGCTCCGACACAGCGGCCTACAGTGAGAAAACAGAATGCGATTCATACTGTGGCTGAGCATGTTGGGGTTAATTTGCGGTAGCGCAGTCGCAGATGAATTGTATCGCTGGGCGGATCAAGCAGGAAAGATGCACTACAGCGATATCCCGGCCACAAGCATGACAGGTGTTGAAATAATCAAACTGAATTCTGCTCCGGCGAATAACGAGGCCGGGCAGTCATATGAAACTCGTCGCGCCAAACAAAGCTTCCCTGTCACTTTGTATGTTGCACCGAATTGTGGTGATATTTGCCAAGAAGCTAAAAATTTATTGCGCAAGCGCAGCATTCCATTTGACGAAAAAACTCTGGAGACACAGGCCGAATTTGCAGCCTTTAAAGAGCAATCGAATAGCGATGGTGTGCCGACCCTGGTTGTTGGCAAGAGTTGGGTCAAAGGATTTCAAGCCCAGCAGTGGAATGCTGAGCTTGATACTGCGGGCTATCCAGCAGCTTTAATCAAGCCCTAGCAGCCTGTCTGACTTGAAGAATCGAAGCGAAAATTTGGCTGGCCGAGGGCAGATTTTGCCGGTTTTGCAGGTCAATAGTTATTCTATTGACCAAAAAAGCGGTGAAATCTGCACCGGTCAGGCGAATTTGCAGCCGATTTCCTTCAAATCAGACAGGCTGCTAGTGCTTGGAAATGTTAAGCACCAGCACGATCCCCATTAAACTTTGCG
>JANONO010000207.1:0-2669 GCA_031420875.1 Gallionellaceae bacterium
CGCAAAGTTTAATGGGGATCGTGCTGGTGCTTAACATTTCCAAGCACTAGCAGCCTGTCTGATTTGAAGGAAATCGGCTGCAAATTCGCCTGACCGGTGCAGATTTCACCGCTTTTTTGGTCAATAGAATAACTATTGACCAAAAAACCGGCAAAATCTGCCCTCGGCCAGCCAAATTTTCGCTTCGATTCTTCAAGTCAGACAGGCTGCTAGCGCAGAGTGCGTATCAGGGTAGTATGAAAAAATTGAATTGCGTTAATTTTATTATTTAAGGAGTGTAGCTATGTTGTTGCGTCATATTTTTTTAATTTTACTTTCTACTATCAGCGCATCCAGCTTGGCCGATGCCTTGGACATCAATTTAAGCAATGATGTCGCCCATTTTCAATACCTCGCCACGATGGGCGATATGGGCGGGGGGAAATCTGAGGGACACTTGGGCATCCTCTACAACAATGCGAAGAGCAAGTTGGTAGATGTTGGCTTGGTTGTGTCGAATACGGGGGACAGCGCTACCATTGCCTCATTAGGTTTGGGTGTAAAAATGATTTCTGCTCGAATAGAAAAAAAGAATTCCTTGAGCCTGGCAATTGGCGGACTAATCCATATCACCCCGGCAGACGATAGGAAGTTTGGCATTATTGGCCAGCTTTACTATGCCCCTGACATCGTGACTTTTGGCGATGCCGAACGATATATCGAAACGGGTGTGCGAATGGAATATGAATTAATGCCTAAGGCAGCGGTTTATATTGGGTATCGCAAAATAGAATTTGATGTCAATGTGTTGCCTGCACCCGCCCCGTCGGATGAAGTGGAGGTGGATGAAGGCATGCATATCGGGGTACGGATAGCTTTCTAGCGACTGATGCAATGACACATCAGCGGCGCCCTGATAGCTCATGTTGAATTTACCCTTAGACCCCACAGATGATCGTGCCAAGCCAGCATTCCAGGATGTTGCTTCCTGCACACGCTGGCTTAAACAACTGCAATTCACTAACCTGCATGTGGTGCATGGCGTAGTGCGTGCGCAACTGGACGAGTTTAACCGTTACCCGATGCAGGGGCTGGAGCGCCTGCGTACACTAGAGTTGCTGCGCGAAACAGTGACTCATCTGCAAACCGATTACGCCAAAAAAATAGCCGCCAGAAAACTGCCCTTAAGCGAGGAAGAATTTACCATCCTAGCTTCCATCACAGCACTGTGGCAGCAGATGGTTAACGGCTATCACCGCTGCCTGCAATCTTTGCTGGCCGGGGACAAGCAACTCGCACCCTACGGCTCATTATTGTGTCAGCGCTGCTTGTTGCATACCAGCTTGCAAATCTTCGAGTGCTTGCACAATGGCTACGAATTTGAGGGCAGGTTATGGCAACAACTGCATACGCTGCATGCCTTCTGTGAAGAAAAAAATTGGCCGCTTGAAAAGCTTACACAGCTAGCTGATGGCCACCTCGGCAACGCTGCCTCTTGCCATGTGACTTACGTCAAAACTTTGCTGGGTGCTTGTGTATTTCCGGGTGAATTATCGCGCGCTCAGCTACAACTAACGGATCGCTTATTATTGCTATGGAGCGCCACCATCACGCTAGATCGGCACTTCACCACCAGCAAGGGCGATGCCCCGCCACTGGCAGTAGATCTGGCTGGCTCGCACGGGTTAGAACAAACAAGTAAGCTTGCCGCCAATCAAATTGACTCCATCCAGAGCACCGTACGTTATTTGCCGATGCTTCCACTGAGCAAATTGCTGCGCGTCAAAATCATACTGTTACAGCAAGGCCAATCACCACAACAACTGGATCTGGGCGACGATTGCAATAGTACGGATTGCATCGCCCTGCTTAAACTTTTGCACCGTCGCTGGTGTGCAGGATCACCCGACGGAACCCCCCGTCAACACGGCGCGGCTAAGCAGGCACAAATGTGCTATGGCCAAATGTGCTATGGAATAGAAATGATTTATACGCGCATCGCCAAAAAACCATCCCGATCGCTAGACACCGATGCTGGTACAGATTCACTGGCACGCAAGCAGATCGCAACCTTTGGCCGAGTGTTGTCTCGCGATGACCGACATGATGGAAAAAATACCAACCCCCTTTTGGAAACCTGGCAAATTGTGGAGGAAAACATGCTCGGCGCAGTGATGCTGCGTGAAGGTAATACAGATTTACGCCTGAGCCTGAAGCAAATCGTTGCCGTACAATCTGTTAATGCAGGCACTTTTATTCTAGGCGCGATCAGTTGGCTGCAAGTGACCCAAAGCGGGCATCTGTCGGCTGGCGTGAATTACCTGCCCGGCATCCCTCAAGCCGTTAAGATCAGCGGCATAACCGCTAAATCCGCCCAATCCGTAGGAGCGTTGTTATTGCCCGCCGTAGCCACGCTGAAAATTCCCTCCAGCCTGATTATTCCGCGCGATTGGTTTGCCCCTGAACGAGTGATTGAACTTGCTAATCGTAACCATAAGCAACTGAAAATCAAGATGGGATTAAGCATTGAAATCGGGCAGGATTATGAACGAATTAGCTTTATCCCGGTTTAACCCAAACAAACTATCATCTCGTGCCCTCCCATTTTAAAATGGAAACACCCGCCAACCATGCTCCAAGAAGAAGTTGGATTTATAATTTAACGGCCTGCTCCAACAAATTTTCAATGT
>JANONO010000208.1:0-6747 GCA_031420875.1 Gallionellaceae bacterium
CGCTTGCCATTCCAGCCACTCGCCCGTTACCGGATGTTCTAGCCCAAGCTGTGCTGCATGTAGTGCCTGACGCGGGAATGCGGCAAGGATTGCGCGCAAATGCGGCGGACATTTTTGTGCACCCTTGATGTAAATGTTGTCGCCGACCAAGGGGTGACGGATGGAGGCGAGATGAACGCGGATCTGATGCGTGCGACCGGTTTCCAATTTGCAGCGCAGCAGAGTGCAGCCGGAGTAACGCTCGGCGATGCTGTAATGCGTGGTGGCGGGCTTGCCGTCTGCAACCACTGCCATTTTGGTGCGCTGAGTGGGATGGCGATCCAGAGGCGCATTCACGACGCCTGCGCGCAGCACATCGCCATACACCAAGGCATAGTATTCGCGCTGCACGGTGCGTGCTTGCAACTGGCGTACCAGCGCGGTTTGCGCGATCAGCGTTTTAGCTACCACCAGAAGACCGCTGGTGTCTTTGTCTAGCCTATGCACAATACCCGCGCGCGGGATGTCGGTTAGATGGGGTGCGTGATGTAGCAAGGCGTTGAGCAGCGTCCCTTCCCAATTGCCGCTACCCGGATGCACCACCAGCCCGGCGGGCTTGTTAATAACGAGGATGCTGTCGTCTTCAAACACTCGATTCAGGGCGATGTCCTCGGCCTGATGCGGCTGTTCGGTAGGGTGCGATTGCGGCACAACGGTGATCTTTTCACCGCCCCACATTTTTTGTTTGATCGTGGCTGCAGCACCATCTACTTGGACTTGCTCCTGCGCTACCCAGTCTTGCAAACGGCTGCGCGAATACTCCGGTAGCAGCTTGGCTAATACTTGATCGAGTCGCATCCCCGCGTATTCGTTAGCAACTTTGAATGAGAGCGGACTAGACGTTTCAATGTTTGCGGTATAATCAGTCGGTAATTTTTCGGGTTTCGTCATATGGGCGGCTCTAAAAATTTAAAGTTCTAAGCAAGACAAGGCGCGAGCAAAAAATTGCGGCGTCGGATATGCAGGATATGTAAGGAGTAATTTATTGTGAGTAACGCAGTATTGTGAAGAAATTTGGATTTTTAGAGATGCCCATGCGCCATAGTTTAACTTTAATTCTATTGTTTACGTTAGCTGCATGTGGCTCTCTCGCTGAGAAAGATGCCTTGAGCGGCAAAACGGCCGAGGAAATCTACGCCTTGGCCAAGGTGCAGATGGATAATGTCAGTTACGAAAAAGCCATTAAATTATTCGAGACTCTGCAATCGCGCTATCCCTATGGGCGTTACGCCCAGCAAGCACAGTTGGAGACGGCCTATGCTTACTATAAGCAAGATGAGCCGGACTCAGCGCTCTCTGCGGTTGATCGTTTCATCAAACAATACCCGAATCACTCGCATGTGGATTATGCCTATTATCTGAAGGGGCTCATCAATTTCAATGAAGACCTTGGGCTATTGGGCGATGTCACTCAACCCGATATGTCCGAACGCGACCCCAAGGGCGCGCGCGCTGCTTTTGATGCGTTCAAAGATTTGGTCGTGCGCTTTCCCGCCAGCAAATATGCAGATGATTCCAGATTGCGTTTGCAATTTTTAACCAACTCGCTGGCGCGCCATGAAATCCAGGTTGCGGCGTATTACTTGCGGCGTGGCGCTTATACTGCTGCCATCAATCGCGCCAATGCTGTGTTAGCTGACTTCCCGCAGACAGTCGCAACACGCGACGCGCTACAAATCATGGTGCAGGGATATGATGCAATCGGCATAACGGAATTGCGCGATGACGCACAGCGTGTGCTGGAATTAAATATTGCCAAAGACGGCATTAGACCTAGCACCCAGGAATCTCCAATAAACCAGCGGCGTTGGTGGCAGTTCTGGATGTAGGATTGGAAAAATAACATGAAATTCTGTTCAGAATGTGGTGCGCCAGTTGAACTTAAAATTCCTGCCGATGACGATAGGCCGCGCCATGTCTGCACGGGCTGTGCCACCATCCATTATCAAAATCCAAAGTTAATCATAGGCTCTATTCCAGAGTGGGAAGATGGCCGTATTTTGCTGTGCCGTCGTGCGATCGAGCCGCGCCTAGGATTGTGGACGTTGCCCGCTGGGTTTATGGAAAATGGTGAAACCACCACTGCGGCGGCGGTGCGTGAAACGTTGGAAGAAGCCAATGCTCGCGTCGCGCTGGGCGAATTGTATTCTATGACCAATCTGCCCCACATCAATCAGGTACATTTATTGTTTCGTGCTAAATTGCTCGATCTGGATTTTTCTCCCGGATCAGAAAGTTTGGAAGTCGAGCTTTTTGAAGAGCAGGATATTCCGTGGGATGAAATCGCTTTCCGCCCAGTATCCATGACCCTAAAGTTTTATTTTGCTGACCGCATGAACAACAATTTTCAGTTGCATTTAAGCGACTTGGTCGCCTCTATACACTAAACTCGGTGCATTAAACATAACAATCAAAATGTCTTTGGCCACTCCGATGCTTACCCCCCACTCCCTGCTGCGCCCTGAGGTGCTTGCTTTACACGCTTACCAAGTTCCATCCAGCACTGGCATGGTCAAGCTGGATGCGATGGAAAATCCTTATGCGCTGCCGCCAACCGTGCGTGATGAGATCGCCCAACTGGTAGCGGACGCTGCCATTAACCGTTATCCCGATGCTGGCGCGCATAGCCTGAAAGAAAAAATTCGCTCCGTGACGGGTTTGCCGTTGGGCATGGATGTGCTGCTCGGCAATGGCTCAGATGAGATCATTCAGTTGTTGGCAATGGCGTTGGCCAAGCCGGGTGCGACGCTGATGAGCGTGGAGCCGTCGTTTGTGATGTATAAAATGATCGCGGCTTTTGTCGGCATGAATTATGTGGCTGTGCCATTGACGGAAGATTTTGCGCTGGATTTACCGGCCATGCTGAATGCCATGCGGCAGCACCGACCCGCGCTGATATTTTTGGCTTACCCGAACAACCCCAGTGGCAACTTGTTTGACGCTGATGCCATCACGCAGATCATCGAGGCCGCGCCCGGTCTGGTGGTGGTGGATGAGGCGTATTATGCTTTTGCCGATGCCAGCTTTATCCCGCTGTTGGCGCGCTATTCCAATTTGTTGGTCATGCGTACTTTTTCTAAGCTCGGCATGGCCGGGCTGCGGTTGGGGTTTGTGGCGGGTAGCACGGCTTGGCTGGAGCAGTTGGAAAAGTTGCGATTGCCGTATAATGTGGGCGTTTTGACGCAGTTGGTGGCCGAGAAGTTATTGCAGCACCATGCCGTATTGCTGCAACAAGCCGAGCAAATCAAGCAAGATCGTGAGAAGCTGTATGAGCGTCTGCTGGATACGCCGGGTGTTGTTGTGTATCCGAGCGCGGCTAATTTTATTTTGTTTCGCGTCAGCCAGGCGGCCAAGGTGTTTGAAGACCTGAAACAGCGCGGAGTGTTAATCAAAAAGCTGCATGGCGCTCATCCGGCGCTGAGCGGTTGTCTGCGTGTAACGGTTGGTACGCCACAGGAAAACGAATTGTTTCTGCGGGCGACGAAGGAAAGTCTTCGTCAATATTTATAGGCCTAATACTTTAGGCCAAAATTTATTAGGAAAAAAGCATGCGTAGCGCGCAAGTCACCCGCAACACTCTGGAAACCCAGATCGCCATCCAGCTCGATCTGGATGGCAACGGGCAAGCAAAATTTAATACCGGCCTGCCATTTTTGGAACACATGCTGGATCAAGTGGCGCGCCACGGCATGGTCAATCTGGATATTTCCGCAAAAGGCGATCTGCACATAGACGCGCATCACACCGTTGAAGACATCGGCATTACACTGGGTCAAGCTTTCAGTCAGGCGGTAGGCGACAAAAAAGGTTTGCGACGTTATGGACATGCTTACGTGCCTTTAGACGAGGCGCTGTCGCGCGTGGTACTGGATATTTCTGGCCGCCCCGGCCTGACGTTCAATGTGAATTTTGTGCGTTCCAGTGTCGGTGACTTCGACGTGGATCTGCTACATGAATTTTTTCAGGGCTTTGTTAATCACGCGCTGGTGACCTTGCACATAGATAATCTGGCTGGCGACAATGCCCACCATCAGGCCGAGACGATATTTAAAGCATTCGGACGTGCTTTGCGTATGGCGCTGGAGCTTGATCCGCGTATGGCGGGGATGATGCCCTCTACCAAAGGTAGTCTCTAACGATTCGTTACGATCATGGCGAATATTGCAGTTGTAGATTATGGTATGGGCAATCTGCGTTCGGTCGCGCAGGCTTTGCGAGCGGTGGCACCCGATGCGGCCATCGTGGTGAGCGATGATCCGAGCGTCATTGCCCAAGCCGATCGTGTGGTGTTTCCCGGTCAGGGCGCGATGCCGGATTGTATGCGTGAACTGGATGGGCGCGGCTTGCGTGAGGCGGTGTTGCAAGCGGCGCGCAACAAGCCTTTCCTCGGCATCTGCATCGGTTTGCAAATGTTGTTTGAGCACAGTGCGGAAGGCGATGTGCCGGGGCTGGGTGTGGTGCGCGGCGAAGTGCTACGATTTGCCCGCCACTTGACTGATGCACAAGGTGGCAAGTTGAAAGTGCCGCACATGGGTTGGAATCAGGTGCATCACGCTGACCATTCATTGTGGAAAGACATTGCACAAGACGCGCGCTTTTACTTCGTGCATAGCTACTATGTGCAACCGCAGGACGAGAGTCTGGTGCAAGCCACCACGTGCTATCCGCAGCCTTTTGTTTGCGCCGTTGCGCGTGATAATTTATTTGCCGTGCAGTTTCATCCGGAAAAAAGCCAGCAAGCCGGGCTGACCTTGCTGCGAAATTTTGTAAACTGGAATCCTGTTTAATTTTTTTATTTTCTATTGCCATGCTAATTATTCCTGCGATTGATTTGAAAGATGGACATTGTGTACGCTTGCGCCAAGGTGTGATGGAAGACGCCACGGTCTTTTCCGAAGACCCGGCGGCGATGGCCAAACATTGGTTGAAGCAGGGTGCGCGCCGCCTGCATCTGGTGGATTTGAACGGCGCTTTTGCCGGCAAGCCGAAAAATGAGGCGGCGGTGCGTAGCATCATTGCTGCGGTCGGGCTGGATGTGCCGGTGCAACTGGGTGGCGGCATCCGCGATCTGGAAACTATAGAGCGCTACCTCGACATCGGCGTGACCTACATCATCGTGGGCACGGCGGCGGTCAAGGTGCCGGGATTTTTGCACGAGGCCTGTGACGCTTTCCCCGGCCACATCATGGTCGGGCTGGATGCCAAAGACGGCAAAGTGGCGGTGGACGGATGGTCTAAATTAACGGGTCACGACGTGGCGGATTTAGCGCAGCGCTTTGAAGGTTACGGTGTAGAAGCGATTATTTATACCGACATCGGGCGTGATGGCATGTTGTCCGGCGTGAATATTCCGGCCACGGTCGAGTTGGCCAAGCCACTACACGTCCCAGTTATCGCCAGCGGCGGCATTACAAATTTGGATGATGTGCGCGCGCTGTGCGCGGTGCAGAGCGAAGGCATTACCGGCGCGATTACTGGCCGTGCTATTTATGAAGGCACACTGCAATTTACCCAAGCGCAGGCCTTGGCTGATGAGCTTTCCAAACCTTTGATCTGATGCTGGCCAAACGCATCATCCCCTGCCTAGATGTGACGGCTGGCCGAGTCGTTAAAGGCATCAGCTTCGTTGAGCTGCGCGATGCCGGTGACCCGGTTGAAATTGCGCGCCGTTACGACGAGCAGGGCGCGGATGAATTAACCTTTCTCGACATCACCGCCAGCTCCGATGATCGTGGCATTTTATTTCGCATCATCGAGCAAGTGGCGGAGCAAGTGTTTATTCCGCTGACCGTAGGTGGTGGTGTTCGCGCGGTGCAGGATGTGCGCGATCTGCTTAACGCCGGTGCCGACAAGGTCAGCATCAACACCTCGGCGGTGATGAATCCACAGTTGGTGGCAGATGCGGCGGCGCGTTATGGGTCGCAATGTATCGTGGTGGCGATAGATGCCAAACAAGTGAGCGCTGGGCGCTGGGAGGTATTCACTCACGGCGGGCGCAAGGCAACCGGGTTGGACGTGGTGGAATGGGCTAAAAAGATGCAGACACTGGGCGCGGGTGAAATCCTGCTGACCAGCATGGATCGCGACGGACAAAAATCCGGCTTTGATTTAGCGCTGACGCGCGCCGTTACCGATGCGCTGGATATTCCTCTCATCGCCAGCGGCGGCGTAGGAAATTTGCAGCACTTGGCCGATGGCATCAAACAGGGCGGCGCAGATGCGGTGCTGGCAGCCAGCATTTTTCACTACGGCGAATACACCGTGCAGCAGGCCAAACAATTCATGGCGCAGCAGGGAATAGAGGTGCGATTATGAAAATTCTTTGCGCAACGTCGCGAGCGCAGGTCAGGCGCGAAGAAGTGTGGCGAAAAACCGGAGTGTATAAGTTCATACATGAGGATTTTGAGCCACATTTCGACAAAGCATTACCAAGCGCAGCAGTTACGCGGAGAATTTTATGAGTGAATCATGGCTCAACAAGGTGAACTGGTCGGAAGACGGCTTGGTCTCCGCCATCGCGCAGGATGCCGTTAGCGGTCGAATATTGATGATGGCGTGGATGGATAGAGATGCGCTCAAACGCACTGTGGAATTGGGCGAGGCGGTTTACTGGTCGCGCTCGCGCAAGAAGTTGTGGCACAAGGGTGAAGAATCCGGTCACCTGCAAAAGGTGAAGGAAATCCGCCTCGATTGCGATGGTGATGTATT
>JANONO010000209.1:0-5492 GCA_031420875.1 Gallionellaceae bacterium
CAATATGACTGTTTCGCTATTGCGCCATGAAGCTATCAAGACTACTTTGCCCAAGGCCAAGGAATTGCGCCGTGTAGCAGAGCCTATTCTTACGCTGGGAAAAAATCCCAGTTTGGCTAACCGTCGTTTGGCATTTGCGCGTTTGCGTGATCGTGAAATGGTCAGTAAATTATTTGACGAATTGGGTCCGCGCTACGCTGCACGCAATGGTGGGTATTCGCGCATCCTCAAGTTTGGTTTCCGCAAGGGTGACAATGCTCCTATGGCGTTAATTGAATTGATGGATCGTCCGGTAGATTTGCAGCCTGTCGAAACAACTGAAGAATAAGCGTGGGGTCATCCAACAAAAAAGCCAGCTTTAGCTGGCTTTTTTGTTGGGTAGGAAAAAACTTGCTGTCATTCAACACGAAATATTACGCAATCCTGCACACCAATTTCAGCATGCCCCTTGTCAACAATTCTGACGCAGAGTCCATGCTTCCCAGGAGTCACTGAATCCAGCGTGTGGCTGCCTTTTAATTGCGGTATTACAACGGGCTTACGGTCGTCTAGATATAAATGCACATGATCCCCAGTTGGGCCAGGCGTAGCTTCAAAGCTGACTTCAATTTTAGAGCTCGGGCGAAATACAGTCCCGCCCACTGGGTTGGTAATACTAATTTCTGCAGCAGCAGCCATTCCAATTGGAATGTATAAATTTAATGCTAATAACAGAGCTAGCGGTTTAAGAGTGCGCATCATTAATTCTCCATTGATTGAAAATTATATGAGCAATATATCATGCCTAACAATTATTAGTTTAATTCTTAAAATTTATTCGCCTCACCATGCCCCCAATAATTGCCCCATATACTTTGAAGAGCAGAAGCAATCCGAGGTAAAAACTATTAGCTAGACTGAAATCCATAACATCAAGTTGAGCTGATTGTGCAATAAGATAACTTGACAGATTGTGCGCAATAAAAGCTGACAGATCAAAAATTTGCAACATATCTCTTCTTATAGCAAACACGCACTAACGTGCGTTCTGAAGCAAATACGGAAGCGGAAAAAAGTGCAAAGCAGCTCCTTGCAACGATTGCAAATATACTTCCTGCGCTTCGCGGCTACTAATTTGGACTACTGCCAACAGGTCACAGCCGCCATTCGGCGCGCGAGCCACATTAACCAGCATGCCACACGATTGATCTGCCATGTCCGCACTGTAAAGTGCGTCTCCTGGCTGTGGCATCATCTCCCCCTCAACTTGGCTCTGGGAAATATGCGCTAAGTACATACGGCGTTTGAGCTTGCCCAGGTATTGCATGCGCGCAACGATTTCTTGGCCAGGATAGCAACCCTTCTTGAAACTTACCCCACCCAACAAATCAAGATTGACCATTTGCGGAACAAACTGATCCTGGGTGTTAGGCAATATGACGGGAATCCCTGCACGGATGTTGAGCCAGTCCCAACAAGGAGAATTAACGGCGCGCGCGCTGGAAGTAAATTTTTGCCAAATAATAGGCGCGAATTGCCCGGCAATGTTGATAAAAAATCGCTGTGCATCGCACCTAATTACACTGGCTTGATCGTGTTGCTCCACTGCCCAGATAGTCTGCGGAACCGAGCCAAAAGCTTGCTGCACCAATGCTTCTGAACCCACTCCACTTAACCCCAAAATAACTTGCTGTCTGCTCACATCTTCTATATTTACTTTGGCACGCAAGACATACATAGACAAACGCTTGAGAATAACCATACACAGGCTGTGTGGCAGGTACAAATAATAATCATCTTGCCTGCACCACACCAACAAACATGCCAGCACGCGCCCCTTAGGGCTATTCAAGCTGCTGATCTGCGCATGTTGCGGGCTGGCTTCGCGCACATCACTGCTGAGCATGTTTTGCAAAAAATTCTGTGCGTCTTCGCCGCTGACCTTGATGGTGGCGTACTGACTTAAATCGCACATCACCAGCCCGTCTCGCGCAGATTCTAGCTCTGATAACGGGTGGTTAAAATTTGCACCACCAAGCTCGTGAGATGCTGATATTTGCAACCGTACAAATTCCTGCCAAATGATACTCATTGGATTGAAATCCGAAATAAAAAATTGACTGCATTATTCTTCCTCGCCATGTATGCACAGCGACTCCAGCGGACTGCCCACGGCGAAACCCTGCGCGTAATCCACGCCTAATTTGCGCAGCGAGTCTAACAAAGTTAAATTTTCAATAGATTTCGCTACAACCTGAATATCAAGTTCATGGCAAGTCTTGCAAAGTGCAGCAATGTAATCATAGTTGTTGGCGACATGCAGATTTTGGATCAAATCACCGCGTATTTTGATTGATTGAATAGAGAGCGGCGCGAGGTAGTGAAAAGATGAAAAACCGACACCAATGTCATCTAAAATTAGGCGGCAACCTAGTTTTTTTATGTCCGCACTTAAATTACACACCCGACTCATGTTTTGCAAAATGATGGATTCGGATATTTCAATATGCAAGCTGTCGGGGGGTATTTCAAATTCAGCGATTAAATTACGGATGTAGTCAACCATACCCAAATCATCTAAAAACTGGGTGGATAAATTTAGGGAAATGTGCGGTCGCATATTATCCAAAGACAGCGAGGATATTTTATTCACGACCTTCCTGATTACCATGCGATCTATTGCGACACTTAAATCGAAGCGCTCGGCTGATGCCAGAAACAAGCCGGGGCTAATAAATTTCCCGCCATGATCCTCCATACGCAGCAGCGCCTCATAATCTGTAACCTCCCCTGATTTCAAATCAAGTATGGGCTGGTAAAACAGTACAAATTGATCTGATTCCAGAGCCCGTCGGATGCGCCCCGCCCAGCGCGCATGTTCACCCAGGTGTTGAACCTCGTGTTCAGAGGCTGAGTAAAGCCTGAAGCACCCACGCCCAGCATCTTTAGCCTTGTACATGGCGGCATCGGCAAAAGCAGTAAGATCGCCGATATCCAAGGTATGCTCCGGCAATACTGCGATGCCTATGCTGGCAGAGGCGTACAGGGTTTGACCCGCAACAGTCATTGGGGTTGAGCTAAAAATATCAACCAGCTTAACGGCAACCTCACACGCAGCTGCAGATGTTGTCTCGGGCAGCAACGCAGCAAATTCATCGCCACCCCAACGACCCACATAGTCGGTTGAGCGCAATGTTTTCTTCAGCAGATCGGCCACCCCCTGCAAATACACATCACCGCCTAAATGCCCATAGGTATCGTTGATGTCCTTGAATTTATCTAAATCAATAAACATCAACGCCATCGAGCGCTCATGGCGCGCCGCATACTTGACCCAGCGTTCATATTCCTCCTGGAATCGTCGCCTGCTCAACAAACCGGTCAGGCTGTCGTGATCCGCCATATAAGAAACAGCAGCATTCGCTTTTTTGGCCTCCTCCAGCGCGACACCAAGCTCGGCGGTACGGGCGAGTACGCGGCCTTCCAATTCTAGATTCAAAGCCTTGAGCTGATTCTCATACAGAATGCGTTTGGTAGTGGCTGCTTGCAGCTCCTCACCCATACTGTTGAAGCTTTGAATAACCAGCGTCAGCTCATCATTTCCTTGTGCGGGTATACGAACATTCAAATCACCTTGTGCAATTTTTTTAGCTCCTACACGCAGGCTGTTCAAGCTGGCCAAAATAGAGGTAATAAGTTGATAAGAGGTAAAGGCCAAGCCTAATAGAACAAAAAATACGCTGATCAAACTTGCCCACAGCATTTGTTGCACATTGCTTTTGCTTTCGTCTAGGCTGTGTTCAAATAATTTAGTAGCCTCTAGATGTTCTCGCTGCAAAGTATTGGTCAGATGGTTCATGGTAATAACCATACGCTCCATATCAGCCACTCCATTGCCTTTTTTGATGCCCATAATAATGGTAGCTGCACTTTCCGCTGCAGAAAAATAACTATTAAATTGCAGCAAAATTTTTTGCGAGATTTCACTTTTCCCGTCAATTGCAGCAATAGCAACAGCGGTTTTGCGAAAATTGTCGGCAGTAAGACGCGCCCGATTAATCCCCAGCTCACTACTGGAGTCAAGCGCGTCAAGAAGATTGTTCTGAATAGCACCAAGATTGTCAGAAAGAACCTGAACTTGGTGTATAAAAGGGTAATGAACAACACCTGTACGTTGCAGCAGGCCATATGTATGAGAAGCAGATTTATATACTACCGCCATCCCGATAGAAAAAATCAGGATAGTAATGAGCGGTATGCTCCATATTTTCTGTTGTATCGTCATCAAGTCGTCCGGGCATGTTTAAACAAACAAAATATTGATGCTGGATACTCAAGCTGGCGGGGTCGCAAAAGTAATTTATTAACTGCCGAACCAAAGTTACACCGGCTAACTATACACTTTTATGCTAAAGCGGTAATGCCGGATAAGCGTTATTTGTCGTTAATTCTCCTTAACGAACAACAATTAAAACTTAGAGTTAGTTTAATAATGACGCCTGCAGCAAAGTTCGAGTGTATTCGTGCTGGGGTGACATAAACAGTTGCTCAGTCTCACCGGATTCCACCACGCTGCCACCACGCATCACTAGCACTCTGTGTGCCATTGCGCGTATCACTTTAAGGTCATGCGTGATAAATAAATAGCTGATGCCATGGTTGACCTGAAGGCTGAGCAGCAGCTCCAGCACCTGTTTTTGCACTGACACATCCAACGCGCTGGTAGGCTCGTCTAGCAAGATCAGTTTCGGCTCTAATATCACCACCCGTGCAATCGCGATGCGCTGCCGTTGGCCACCGGAAAATTCGTGCGGATAACGTGTCAGCATGTCCGCCGTCAGCCCCACCTCGTCCAGCATTTTTACGATGCGCTCACGACGCTGCGCTTTGCTCAGTGCGGAAAAATGAATCTGCAAACCCTCACCCACAATGTCTTCCACCGACATACGCGGCGACAGGGAGGAATAGGGATCTTGAAACACTACTTGAAAGTGTCGCCGTAGCGGCCGCAATTGATACGGCTTCATAGTATCCAGCCGTTGGCCATCAAAGACAATCTCGCCACTACATGCCTGCAAGCGTAGCAAGCACATGCCTAGGGTAGATTTTCCAGAACCAGACTCGCCGACTATGCCCAGCGTTTCTCCTTGGCGCAGGGAAATATCCACCTTATCCACTGCTTTGACCTCGCCTATTTGGCGGCGAAAAAATCCAGCCTTGATCGGAAAATGGCAGGTCACTTGGCTGCCTTGCAGCAATAGCGGCCTGTCAGCCATTTGGCTTTTCGTCAATTGTCCCGGCTCGCTGCTCAATAAGAAACGAGTGTAGGAATGCTGCGGCGCTTCAAATAAAATTTTCGCCGGGGCTTGTTCCACCAAGCGACCATTCTGCATGACGCAAACCCGATCAGCGAAGCGCCGCACCATGTTTAAATCATGGGTAATCATCAGCACCGCCATCGAAAATTCGCGCTGTAAATCTTCCAGCAAATCCAGAATCTGCGCTTGTATGGT
>JANONO010000210.1:0-5189 GCA_031420875.1 Gallionellaceae bacterium
ACTTAGATGAACAAGCAAACCAGATTGATTCTGTTTTTAACACTCCTAGTCAATGCCTGTGGCAGCACACCGCCCCACAAAACAGAATCCAGAAATACATCCACACCTAACACCCCAACAGAACAAGGCGGCTATCTGGCGGGTGACGGCCCCGGCGCCGACACGCCCGCTGAACTGGCTGCTATCCCGGATGCCGTGCCTCGCGCTGAACCACTGCACCGTTATGCCAATCGCCCTTACGTTGCATTGGGTAAAAGCTACGTCCCACTTACTGCGCTGGAGGGTTATAAAAAACGAGGTGTCGCATCTTGGTATGGTAAAAAATTTCATGGGCAGCGCACTTCCAGCGGCGAGGTATATGATATGTACGGCATGACCGCAGCACATCCCACCCTGCCCATCCCCAGCTACGCTCGTGTCACCAATCTCAGCAATCATAAGTCAGTGGTGGTGCGCGTGAATGACCGCGGCCCTTTTTTGCATGAGCGCATCATAGATTTGTCATACACTGCCGCACACAAGCTGGGCATCGTAGGTAGCGGTAGCGGAGAAGTGGAAGTGGAAAGCTTGCTCGCCGATGGCAACGCTAACACTCTTGATACAAACACAGCACCCATTATTGAAAATACCGTACAAAGCGAAGCGCTGGAAAGCAGCCCACCCGCCCCGGCCACTCCCGTCACATTGACTTCGCTTGAAAAAAACAATGGCGATGTTTATCTGCAACTCGGCGCATTTGAATCACAGCAAAATGCCGAATTATTTTTGGAGCGTATGCGTGCCGATCTGAGTAATACTGGCAAACAGTTTAAGCTGTCAACCATGAGTGACGGCTTGGTGCGTGTGCATATCGGCCCCTATTCCAACCAAAGTGAAGCGCGCAGCAGTGCAGAAAATCTGGAGCAAAGATTAGGCTTCAAGCCTATGGTGAACGTGCCCTAAACGTGTAATCCCAGCGTATCTATTTCTAATCAAGAACACAAAAACATCCCCTTTTAAATGGCAGGGTTGCGGCTGGCGAATGGCTTGCGTCTTGCTTTCCCCCCAGCCTATTTTACCTTCGCCCTAAAGGTGAGCGTAAAGCTCGGGACAGGTGAGCCACCAAAGGCAAAGGTGCCGGTCGTGGTAGCCTTGATGCTGGTCACGGTGCTGTCATAGCCTTCACCGTCAGCCACGGGGGTGTAGGTATAGACATAAGGACCTGGAGAGGCAGTGTTGGAATAGCTAACCGTTCCGAGCGCCAGCGCCGATGTGGTTGCCCCTTGAGCAAAAGTGACCCCGCCTGTCACATAGTAAGAAAGGTTGCCGCTATCGAGCGGATCGCTGATATACACCGTATTGACATCGGGATTGCCGCCCCCTGTGTTGGCGGCGGTAATGGTGTATTCGATCACCGCGCTGGGAATGCGCTTGGGGTTAGTCGTGCCGTTGCTGGGGTCAGAGATGACAGCTGACGCTTTAGTGATCGTGAGGCTAATCGCAGCGAACCAGTCCACGGTGTTGCCACTGTTCACCGAGTTTGCAGGGTTAAACGGCTTGGTAACTGATGATCCAGAAGCATCACTGTCTTTCACATCCAGATAATTAAAAGATTTAGTGCCATTGACACGGATACTCCAGGCTGTACCACTGACCGAAGAACGCAAACTCAATAAATTACTGGCCGCACCAGTCAGCGTCACCAAGCCGCTGATGGTTTGCGTGGAGCTGGCGGCTACAGTCAGCGTGGCGGCACTGCTCACCGACTTGCTCAGGTTGAAAAAAGTGTTGCTGCCAGTAATCGTCTGATTCGTGCCATTCAGCGTGATGGTGCTAGTGCTGGCGGTAAAGGTGCCAGCGTTGCTCCAGTTGCCCGCCACGTTATGGGTAAAAGTAGATCCATCTAAAGCTGTCCCTGAACCGATCACCACATTACCGGTGACTATCAGTGCCGCTGCCGCCGTTGTGCTGGCCGTGCCGGACAAGGTCAGGTTGCCGCTGACCGTCATGGCTGTGGCAGGCAAAGTTTTTGTGCCACTCGTGCTCAGGGTCAGGTGGAAATAGGTGGCGGGGCTGCCGCTGGGAAGTTTGATGGTTTGCGCCGAGCCGCTGTAATTAACCGTGTTGCCGCTGGCGCTGGCAGTTAAAGTGGTGACATCAGGCACAGCAGTAGCAGTGTAGGTCAGCACAGCATTGCTGCCTTGGGTAAATGTGCCTGCACCTGCAAGCGCCGTGCTGACAGTCAGTCCAGTGCTGCTTGAGATATTATTGGTCAGCACAATGGCCGTGGTCATATTGGGCATGGTGGTGGCAGCCGCGCCCCCTATTGCCTGGGCATTGGTATCAAAAGTGTAGAGTCCAGAGCCTGCGGTGAACGTGCCATTGTTAGTCAGCCCGCCACGAAAATTAATTGCGGCATTGGTGCTGTTGTTCCATACCCCGCTGGTGCCGACTGTAACCAAGCCCGTGAATTGCTTGGTGCCAGTTGTTGAAGAATGGGTTAGCGTTCCATCCACTGTTGTCGTTCCGGTCACAGTCAGGTTGAATGCGCCCACGGTCAGCGTGTTACCCGGGTAAACATCCACATTTCCATTTATGGCCAGCGCGGCGGCGGTGGTGTAAGCCGCACCGGAACTTCCACTCATTATAAAATCCCCAGCAACAGTGGTCACTGCGCCCGTTGCCGTGCCGCTCCCGCTGAATATCAAATGGTGGTAATTGGTCACGCGCATGGCGGGCGAAGCACCGCTGTAATCAACCTTGTTGCCGCTGGTATTGACGGTAAAAGTAGTGACGGTAGGTGCGGTGGCAGAGCCATAAGTGAGGATGGCATTACTGCCTTGGGTAAAATTACCGGTTCCGGCAAGGCTGGTGCTTACCGTCAATCCGCCCGTGGCCGTGATGTTGTTGGTGAGTACGGCGGGAGTGACAGCATCAGCCAAGAGGAGGACGGTCAGGTTGGGGATGGATGTTGCGACGCCGCCGATTGCTTGGTTGTTGGTATTGAAGGTATAGAGTCCCGTCCCTGCCGCGAATGTGCCGTTGTTGGTGAGTCCGCCACGGAAGTTGATCGCGGCATTGGCGCTATTGTTCCACACGCCGCCCGAGTTGATCGTCACCAATCCAGTGTATTGCTTAGTTCCTGTGGTCGAAGAGTGAGTCAGGGTTCCGGTGACGCCGGTGGTGCCGGTGACAGCAAAGTTAAACGCGCCCACGTCCAGAGTTGATCCCGATGAGACGGTCAAATTGCCGCCCACGGTGGTCGCGACACCTAATGTTTTTGTGCCTGCGCCTGATATGCCAACATTGTTGAAGGTATAGGCAAAGGGAGAAATAACCTGGGCGCTGCTGCCAGTAAAATTAACCGTACCGGTGCTGGCGGCGAATGTCCCTGCCGCGCCACTCATGAAAGTGCCGCCTGCATTCAGTGTTCCCGCACCGGAAAAGGTAACTAATCCATCGGTGCTGGCAGTGACAATGTCTCCTGAAATGGTGGCCGTGCCAGTGGAAATAGTGAGGTGAGTTCTTTCTCCAGTATTTCCATGCAGCGCGAGAGAAGTTGCAGTGAGTGTTCCTGCCCCCACTGCCAGCGTGGCATCCCTGCCGTTGGTGGAGGGTAAGTTAATAACAATATCTCCGGTAGTGAATGCAATGCCGCTGTTAATGTTTAATGAGCTGTTGTCGGAAGCGGTAGTGAATGTCAGGTTGTAACTGGCGGCCGTTGCGGTGACCGTCACCACATGCGTCGAGGTAATGACCACGGGATTAATCGAAGTCGGAACAACCCCGCCCACCCATGTTGCCCCAGCATTCCAGTTGCCAGTGGCGGCACTGGTAATGGTGGCGCCTAGCGGCAAGTACGGTGAGCCGGACATCAATACCCCGGCATCGTAAGTTCCATCATCATATTTCTGGAATATCTTGTAGGAATAATAAGTGCCGCTGGTGAGAGCGGTCGTGCTGCATTCTGCGGTGCCGCCCGTGCCGTTGATACGTCCCGACAAAGCGGTGGATGAAGTGGTCGTGTTATCAACACACGCGACCGTGGCAGTGCTTATGGTATTGTTGACTAAGTATGTGGTCGAGTTTGCCGGTACTTCAGTCCCCACCGAGCTTCCTGTCCAACGCAAAATAACTGTGCTATGAAAATCAGTAGCGGCCGATGTTGTCCAGTTGAGCGTGACGTTGGCATTGCCTGCACTCCCGCTGGTGTTGTAGGCGCTGCGGCAGGAGGTATTGCTGGTGACAGTCACTGCATCCACCCACGCAGCTTTGATTACGTCGCCGGACGTGCGTGCCTCCAGCGTGTAAGTACCGGCTGCGACGGGACAATAGAATGTGGCGGTGGCAGCCGTGCTGTCGGAATAGCTGACGGTGGCGGCGGTAGCGATCACGGTGCCAGACGTGTTAACCAGTACCATCTTCGCGGCATTTGTTGAATCGAGCCCGTAACCATTAACGGTGATGGCATTGGCCAAAACGTTGTTAATCGGCAAGCCATTATTGTTGCTGTAACTACTAATGGCCGCGCCGCTGCTGCCTGCCGTGATTGCGACGATGTTGGACACCGACGAAATATTTTCGGCAAACCCAGTGGGCGTTTCGACATGAGTAGGCTTTAACACACCGTCCCCCGTCCTAATTGACAGCCAATACGTGATGCCGTTTGTAATGACGTTGGTGGGATGTGCAATGCCGGTTGTTTGGATGGTAAAAGTTTCAGTGGCACTCGGCGAACCTGGAAGAGGTTCATACAAGGCGCGCATCAAAGGCGTGTTCGCCGCACCGCTATTCCACGCGCCCAAAGCAGAGGTGAGCGTGCCCCCACTTTTCCCCAAGTAATAACCCAAAGTGTTATCTATATCGGAGTCCGCCTGATCCCACATCAAACTCCAGTCCGTAGCCAGTCTCACCTTGCAGGGTGATGAGCCGCCGCCACAGGTACTCTTGGCCAAGGCCAGCGATTCGGTGGTATAGCGCAAATCATATTCATAGGCCGCAACGCCACTCGTACCATCGTCAGCAACGGCAGTCCAGGTAAGCGGCAACTGGCCGGATGCCAGACTGGAAGCGCGCAGATTAGTAATTTGCCCCGGTACGGTGCTGTCTGTCGTTGAGCCGGGTGTGGTAAAAGTGCTGCCGGGCGCATTGTTGGTAGGCCAGGCTGTCATAGCGTTGCATCCTTGGCCGCTGTCATTGTCATCTATATC
>JANONO010000211.1:0-6993 GCA_031420875.1 Gallionellaceae bacterium
GGCAAAGCGCCTGAACTCTGCGGTACGCGAAGAAGATACCGTGTCACGTTTGGGTGGAGATGAATTTATTCTGGTATTGCAAGACACCAATACCGATGGTGCGGCGCACGTTGCTGAAAAGTTATTGAGTACAGTCGCCGAAACTTGTCAAATCGAGCAACATGATTTGGTCATTACCCCTTCTATCGGCATCGCCATGTTTCCTGCCGATGGGGAGAATTTCGATGCGCTGTCGCAATGTGCCGATGTGGCGATGTACCGAGCCAAGCACGATGGCCGCAACAATTTTTGCTTCTTCACGCCCGCCATACATTTGCATTCTATGCGCCGTCTGAAATTGGAAAACGCGCTGCGCCATGCACTTGAATTTAATCAAATGTGTTTGCATTATCAGCCGCAGATGTTGCTGGCCACGGGACATATCATCGGGGCAGAAGCTTTGCTGCGCTGGCATCATCCAGAGTTGGGCATGATTTTACCGACTGAGTTTATCCCGATCGCGGAAGATAGCGGGCTGATTATTTCTATCGGCGAATGGGTGATACGCACTGCGGTACGTCAGATGAAAACATGGCTGGACTGTGGAATTGCACCGATGATTATGGCGGTGAATCTTTCCGTTGTGCAATTCAGAACTCCTAATTTTCCTGAGTTGGTGACAAGAATCCTGGAAGAAGAGCAACTGCCGCCGCAGTATTTGGAACTGGAATTGACCGAGGGGGTTGCGATGAAGGATCCAGTCGGGGCGATTGCGGTGATGGACAGCCTGCATATGCGCGGCATCCGCATGTCTATAGACGATTTTGGTACTGGCTATTCATCACTGAGTTATTTGAAGCAATTCAAAGTTTATAAACTCAAAATAGACCAATCTTTTGTGCGCGATCTCACCGATGATCCCGATGACAAAGCAATCGTCAACGCCATTATTAGTTTGGCCAACAGTCTAGGTTTGCAGACCATAGCCGAGGGCGTGGAGACAGATGGGCAGTTAGCATTTTTGCGCGGGCAGGGTTGTGGTGAAATTCAGGGCTACAATTTCAGCAAACCACTGCCGGCAGAACAGTTCGAGGCATTTGTGCTGGCGCGAGCGCTCATTATCGAAGGGTGAGAAGCGCGGGCATTCTGCTCGCATTCTGAGCGCCTAGCTAGTCTTGCACCGCCCAATGCGGATTCCACACCAGCAAAAACCAAAGTCCCGCAAAGCGGACAAAACGACGATGTTGTCCCGCTATCGCAGGAGATTTTTAAACAACTGGATTATGTCTAATGGATAATCAGGTTTCATATGAAGTCCTCCAATCAGATTTTCTCGCGCATCTCGCCAAGAAAAACTGCGGTCTGCTCAGCGTCAGCCAGTATCACCCCGCTGATCCAGAACACATCCTCGGCACGGCTGCCCAAGGTGTTGATCTTGGCGCGGTGCAGGCGGATGCCGTGTTGATCCATCATTAGCGCGATGCGCGCCAACAATCCCGGCCTGTCACCCGCGATTAGCGACAAAATATATAGCCCTTTGTGGTCAGCTTTAATTTCGATTTCGGTGTTGATAGGGAAGTGTTTGAGCTGGCGGCTGACCCTTCCTGCTGCGGCGGGCTCGATGGGTTTGGCTTGGGTGATTTGCTGTGCCAATTCAAATTCGATGTAGGTCATAATGTCGCGATAGGCCGTTTTGCCGCGCACCGCCTCCATGATCTGAAAGCTGTTCAGCGCGTAGCCGTGGCGCGCGGTGTGAATCTTGGCCTCGACGATGGTGAAATTCATGCGCGCAAAAAAATCACAGATGCGGGCAAACAATGCGCGTTGATCCGGGCAATACACCATCACTTGCAAACCTTCTCCGGCGCGGCTTAAGCGAGTCTTGACGATGGCGGTGGCGGTGTTGACCTTGAACGCCAACAAGCGGGTATGCCAAGCAATTTCCTGTGCTTCATGATCCAGAAAATAGCTATCGTCAAGTTGCGCCCAGAGCAGTTGGTAGGTTTTCGGTGCATAGGCATACAGGTTCAGCGCGTGAGCTGCTTCACGGCGGATTTCCCCGAGTTGGTCAGCACCTTTGCCATCGCTCAGATAGCGGCGCGTGGCACGGAACAGGTCTTCGATTAACTTGGCTTTCCAGGCATTCCATACTTTCGGGCTGGTACCGCGCACATCGGCTACAGTCATTAGATAGAGCGCGACCAGATAGCGGTCATTTTTTATTTTTGCGGCAAAATTTGCGACGACCTCCGGGTCGGATAAATCCTGCTTCTGCGCCGTGGCGGAAAGGGTGAGGTGTTGTTCGACCAGCCACACTATCAAATCGCTGTCGTCGCGGCTCAGTTGATGCTGGGAGCAAAACAGTCGAGCATCTTTTTTGCCTAGTTGTGAATGATCGCCGCCGCGCCCCTTGGCGATGTCGTGAAATAATCCGGCGATGGTTAGCACCTCGGGACGGGCGAATTCACTCAGTAATTGGCTGCACAACGGAAATTCGTGAGCGCATTCCGGTACAGAAAAGCGGCGCAGATTACGCACCACCATCAGGATGTGTTCATCTACCGTATAGACGTGAAATAAGTCGTGCTGCATCTGCCCGACGATGCGCCCGAAGGCGGGAATATAGCGACCAAGTATGCCGTATTGATTCATCCGCCGCAGGGTATGCACCACGCCTTGCGGTTGGCGCAGAATTTTCATAAACAGTTCGCGGTTGTGCATATCGCGCCGGAAGGCAGCGTCCATTTTGTCATGCGACCGCCACATGGCGCGCAAGGTGGAGGCAGAAAATCCTGTTAACTGTGGGTGTAGTTGTAGCAGCAAAAAACTTTCCAATATGGCCGACGGCTTTTTTTCAAACAGGGCTTCGTCGCGCGCTTCCAGCAAATCATCACGCACGATGAAGCGTTCATTCAGCGGACGTGGTGTGCTGGATTCCGGAAACAGGTGGGCGCGCATATTTTGCAACAACACGGCGTTTAGTTGCAGCACCGCTTGCTTGGTGCGGTAGTAGCGCTGCATTAAATGTTCGCTGGCGCGGCGTGTGCTCGATGCGGCAATGTTCATCTGCTGCGCTAATTCAGTTTGGTACTCGAACATAATGCGATCTTCGCGTCGCTTGGCTAGATAGTGCAGACGGATGCGTAGGGTTTGCAGCAAATTTTCATGGCGCGCGATAGCGCGTGATTCCGCGTCGGTAATCATGTTGGCTTTGGCCAACTCGCGCCAGGTGTTACCTAAACCGCAGGCGCGGCTGATCCACAACACAGTTTGTAAATCGCGCAAACCGCCGGGGCTTTCTTTTAAATTAGGTTCGAGGTTGTAGTCGGTATCGAGAAACCGCGCATGACGCAGCGTTTGTTCCTTGTGCTTTGCCAGATAAAAGGCGCGATGATCGAGGTGTTGCGTCAACGCGCCGCACATCTCTGTAAACAACGGCGCTGCGCCGACTACCAAACGTGCCTCCAGCAAATTAGTCTGCACCGTGACATCGGCAGATTCTGCTATGCATTGCGCCACCGTGCGCGTGCTGTGACCGGCTTCGAGGCCGATGTCCCACAACAGGCCGACTAAATCTTGCAATTGTTGCTGCACCGCCGCATCAGCTTCTGTGGGCAATAGAATAAGCAAATCAATATCGGATTTTGGATACAACTCGCCGCGACCATAGCCGCCCACCGCCACCAGCGTCAGTTGCGGCGGCATGGACAGCGACTTCCATGCTGCGCGCAAATGTTTGTCAACTTGCTTGGCATGGTTGTGCAGCAGGCTCGTAGGCTGTGCGTGACTTTCGTAATCTTGTTGCAGGAGCAGGCGAGCAGCAACCAAGCTCTGACGAATTTCAGCGGTGCTGTGCACGGTAATTTAAACCGGGGGAGGAGGGGAGTCGTCGGAAAGCGTCAGCACTTCGAATCCAGTTTCGGTCACTAGTATTGTATGTTCCCATTGTGCCGACAGGCTGCGATCTTTGGTCACGACAGTCCAACCATCACCCAGATATTTGATGCCCGCTTTGCCCGCATTAATCATCGGCTCAATCGTAAAAATCATGCCCGGTTCCAGCTTCAAACCCGTTTTTGGTTTGCCGTAGTGCAGTACCTGTGGTTCTTCGTGGAATTTTTTTCCTATACCGTGGCCACAGAATTCACGCACTACGCTGTAGCCCAGTCCTTCAGAAAAATTCTGGATGCTATGGCCAATATCGCCCAGCGTCGCGCCCGGTTTAACCATGCGAATGCCACGCCACATGGCCAGGTAAGTGGTCTCGCACAAGCGCTGCGCCTGAATAGACGGCTTGCCGATATAGAACATACGGCTGGTATCGCCGTGATAACCCTGTTTGATGACAGTAACGTCTATGTTCAGAATGTCGCCAAGCTTGAGGAGTTTGTCTCCCGGCACTCCATGACAGACCTGTTGGTTAATAGAGGTGCAAATTGATTTTGGATAAGGAGTATGTCCCGGTGGTGCGTAATTCAGCGGCGCTGGAATGCAGTTCTGCACATTCACTATATAGTCGTGGCACAGCCGATCAATCTCGCCAGTGGTAATCCCAGCCTGCACAAAGGAGGTGATGTAATCCAACACCTCGCTGGCCAAGCGACCAGCGATACGCATTTTTTCTATTTCTTGTTGAGTTTTGATGCTGATGGTCATTTTTTATTTAGGTAAAATTAATGTGGTCGGTTAAGGCATGTAAGCCATTTGTCCCTTGCTGGGGAGGAGGGGTTTGTTCGTGGTTAGGCAACCATCCCCAAGGTTTAACCCAGATTTTTCATTGGGCCGAATTACGTCATTCCCGCTTGCGCGGGAATGACGGGCTAAAGGAAAATATCGGTTTAACTGAGCGGCATGAGAGCTTGATCTCATTTATTGCCATTTTAAAATTAACTGCACCAGTTGGTGCTGATGTTAAAACCGACCGGAGTTTCAAAGTGTTCGGCAGAAGGGCTTGCGGTAGAGAAGCCAAGCAACCCTATTGCGGTGTGCTTTCCACCCGAATTTTATTTGGTGTAATCAAGCCTTGAGCTTTTTCCACGATCCTGTCGCGCTTGAGCATGGATAGATATTCTTTCTCGTTGAGCAAAGTAATTTTTGACAGATAGGCAATGTTTTTCTCGATAGATTCAAGATAGTAATTTTTATCCACGCCCAGCGTGTCTTTAAAATGGAATGAGAGACTTTTATATAAGCCGCCCAAATCACCATCTAGCTTGTCACGAGTGGTTGCATAAAATGACTGGGTCTGACGCAGTAGATCATGGACACTTTGGTAGTTGCCAAAGTTTGCTTCTTGAAACTCCAGATAGAGGAACAAAAGTTTTTCCAAGTAGGCGCGGTCAGCCATTTGCCCGGTTAGGTCGGCAGTGCCTACGATTTGACCGAGCAGGCGAGTGCGTTCGTCGGGGAATGGAAGGTCGGAAAAGGTCAAGGCGCGATCAGTGGTTAGCATCATCGGCTCCAGCGATTCCGCCAGCCCGTGCGGAAATTGTCGCTCGGCCAGATAATGCTGCATGAACGCGACCCCACGGCTGACGTGGTTCAAGGTGAATTGAGCACCTGTTCCGGTTTCTTCGTCAGATCGTTGCGCGTAACCCACGTCGTGCATCAGGGTCGCCATCATCACCATAGTAATTTCGTCGTCACTGATGGGCGTACCTAAAATATGTACAGAATGCATCAATCTCGCTGCACATAAAAAAACAGATAGCGTGTGTGGCAGGTTGTGGTACAGCGTTTTTATGGGGCAGTAGCCGGGGTATTCGCCATGAAACAGGCGCATCACATCGTCAAATACTATTCTAGCCAGCGCCGGGTCATAGCCGGGGTTGATGCGGCGAGCAATGCTGAGCGCGGTGACCCACGCATCTTCGGGGTCATTTTTGGCCAACAAGCTACCAATTTCTGCGGCGGTCGGGGTATGAATCATTAAGTTACCTTGGAAATTTTCTTTTTCTTCTTATTTTCAGTTGGACAGCATTAAATTTAATGCGCGAAGTATATTACGAGAAAACCATATCAACAATGCTCTTGAGGGTTCATCCAAAAACGGAGGAATGGCTGTCATCACGGCTTAAGCTGAAATTGCGTTAACACTTGTGATAAACGCCCACCGTCGGAATCGGTAATGTCCAATTTGTAGGGGAAGTTAGCGTGCTCTACCGCCAGCCATATTTCAGTTCGATTTTTGTCGGCTTGCGGCGAGTTGGCCAGATACAGCGCCTTGAATGTGCCGAGTGGGACGGTCACACTTTGCTTGGCTGTGATCTGGTAGCTGTAATTATCCATTTTGCTACCGTTGGTCATGTTGAACTTAAGCGATGTCACATCGTTTAATTCCGTGAATATGAATTGATACATCGCGCTTAGCCTGTCTTGTGTACCTGCTGCTAACGGCACTGTACGTTTCCCGGATTTATCATTCAGTGTAATGAGATTTTCTTGCCAGTTAAAATCGGCGCGCGTATCGCGCTTGGTATCAAGTTTGCGTTGGTGAATAAAGGTGTCGGGGCGCAAGCCTTGCGCGGCCACAGTGCCTTGGCTGGTCACATGTATGGTTTCTGCTTTAAACAGGGCAAGTAAGCCATAAGGCTTGGTTACGCTATCAATGTGGTAGTTATTCTCGGTGCGAGTATAAGTTTCGGTGATGGTGGCCACTTTGATGCCACCTTTGAGCACATCATAGCGAGCTTGAATGTGAGTGGGAGAAGCGGCACAGGCGAGTTGTGCGAAACATAGACACAGCAGGCTGACAATCAGGCGAACCATATTACTCATGTGTTATTCAATTCCCGGCACCAGCAGTTCACAACCCGGCTGTTCAACACGATTTATCTTCACCTGACCCTGTGCAGTCAGGCTTAGACTGCCATCACAGAACCAGCGTATCGCTTGCTGATAAACGCGATGCTCTTGTTGCAGCACGCGCGCCGCCAATGTGCTTGGAGTGTCGCTCATCAGCACGGGCACGGCGGCCTGAATGATGATGGGGCCGTGGTCGAGATCGCTGGTCAC
>JANONO010000212.1:0-2159 GCA_031420875.1 Gallionellaceae bacterium
CATTTCAAAAATATCCGCCCCCTGTTTTAACAGCGGCGGAGATTAATCAAAGCGGACATTTCTATTTGGGAGAAAGCGGACATTACTACTTGGGGCTAACAAAATACAGCGTAGGGGTGTCAGCGCAAAGCAGTAATGTCCGGTTTGTCCAAAGCAGAAATGTCCGGTTATGACTAAAGTCACGCCCCGATTATTAACAGGGCGAACCAACTGGAATGGGCAAACTGATGAGTCTAAAAGAAGTGAAGCGAGCACAAGCATTAGACCTGCTGAAAGAGAACAAAATCAGCCAGCAAGAAGCGGCGAAGCGCATCGGCGTCACGGTGCGGCAGGTGCATCGTCTGAACAAACGCTATCGCGCTTTTGGTCTGGCGGGGCTGATCAGCAAAAAGCGCGGGCGCACCCCCAACAACCGCATTGAGCCTGCGATGCTGGCGCAAGCGATGGCGCTGGTCGGCGCGCACTATGTCGGCTTCGGCCCGACGCTGGCAGCCGAGAAACTACGCGAGCAATACGCACTCGCCTTTTCGGTTGAAACCGTGCGCCAACAGATGATCGCGACGGGTCTCTGGCAAGCCAAGCAGGGTAGCAAGGTCTGTATCCACCCGATGCGTGAACGCCGCGCCCGTTTCGGCGAACTGATCCAGATTGACGGCAGCCCGCACGACTGGTTTGAAGGGCGCGGCGCACCCTGTACCCTGCTGGTATTCATCGACGACGCCAGCAGCGCACTCACCCGGTTGCGCTTCGTCCCGACCGAGACCACGCTGGGTTATATGCGCGTGTTGCACGACCACATCATGGCGCACGGTGTGCCGGTCGCGCTGTACAGCGATAAACACAGCATCTTCCGCATCAACGCCCGGGATGCCGATCCCGAGGCTGAAACCCAATTCTCGCGGGCGGCGCGGGAGCTGGGCATCGAATCCATCCACGCCCACAGTCCGCAGGCCAAGGGGCGCGTGGAGCGCGCCAACCAGACCTTGCAGGACCGACTGGTCAAAGAAATGCGTCTGGCAGGCATCAACGACATGGACAGCGCCAACGCCTGGCTGGCAGAAGGGCACTACATCAGCGACCACAACCGACGCTTTGCAGTGAGGCCGAAAGAGAGGGCTGACGCGCATCAGCCCTACGCGGGGACACCTGAAACCTTGCAGTACACCCTGTCGGTGCAAACGACAAAAACGCTGTCAAAAAACCTCGCTTGCCAACATCAAAACCAACTGCTGCAAGTAGCCACCACCGGCACAGGGCTGGGGTTGAGGGGAGCAAAGGTCATGCTGCATGAGCACTTTGATGGAACAAAAACGCTGTTCTGGAAACAGCGCAAACTGAACTACACGGTGCTGGACAAGCCACTGCGGCAGGCATTACCCGTCGCCGGCAAAGAGGTGAATGCGCGCGTGGATCAAGCGATACTACGGCGCAATACGGGGCATAAACCGGCACTGGATCATCCATGGCGGAATAAGCCAATCGGCAATGCCCGCGATGGGCTTCGCGTTACGCTGTAGGAAGTGGCAACAAAGGAAACCGGACATTTCTGCTTTGCAGAAAACCGGACATTTCTGTTTAGCGTTGACACCCTAATTTTTTTCTTCCACAGCCTTTTAAAAAGCTAATGGCCTTCATGCATAAGTTTAATTTGTGTGTACGGTAACCCACGTAACCTTTTTTCACTTAATGGTAAAAAGATTTCAGTGCTTTCACTGCGCGTTTGTGTTGGCTTGAATATGCTAAACACTGTGCGGAAAGAAAGCACTGGAGATGAATGAAAAATAATTTTAAGGAGAGATAAATGAATTTAAATTGGAAAAAAATGAAGAAAGTTAACTGGGCACTCATTGGGTTTTCTACAATTGCATTATCCCTTGGGTCGTCAGCTCATGCCGATGCTCAGTCAGACACTCAAATGTATTGTACGGGTTGTCATGATGGAATCGTGGTTGGGGGAAACATGGTTGGCGCCGGGAATAAAAACTGTGGAAACCGTGGCTATCAAGGTTGGGTAGACACGATCAATAAAATGAATGGAAACAGGTACCACCAGTAGTTGCAGTGGGACAGCTACCACGACAACAACTCCCATGACCACAACTACTATGGGAGGCAACACTACGTCAGCAACTACTAGCAGCACAGTATGTAGTGGTCTA
>JANONO010000213.1:0-12289 GCA_031420875.1 Gallionellaceae bacterium
GAAGCTGTTGATGCACTCGCAATAAAGCAGGACGGCATTTATGTGGATGGCACTTTTGGGCGCGGCGGACACAGTGCGTTAATACTGGAGCAGTTGGGTAGCGCAGGAAAGTTGATTGCGCTGGACAGGGATCCAGCAGCGGTGGCGGTGGGCAGTGAGTGGCGCGATGCGCGCTTTCAGATGGTGCATAGCGCGTTTGCACAATTGACAGAGGTGTTGCGCGCGCGGGCGATTGAAAAAGTGGATGGCATTCTGCTTGATCTGGGCATGTCATCACCGCAACTGGATGATGAGCAGCGCGGTTTTAGTTTTCGATTTGATGCGCCGCTGGATATGCGTATGGACACCAGCACCGGGCAGACTGCGGCAGAGTGGCTGGCTACGGTGGACGAAGGTTTTTTGAAGGAGGTGATATATGACTATGGCGAGGAACGGTTTGCTGCACAGATTGCAAGAGCGCTTGTTGCTGCGCGCCAGGAGCAGCCAGTTACCACCACGCGCAGGCTTAGCGAAATCGTGGCTCAGGCGGTACGAACGCGCGAGCCCGGTAAAAACCCGGCGACACGCACCTTTCAAGCTCTACGGATTTACCTCAACCAGGAGCTCGAAGAGATCGCGCGGATTTTGCCGCAGTGTGTGGAATGCCTGAAACCGGGAGGGCGCATCGTGGTAATCAGCTTTCACTCATTAGAAGACCGCATGGTGAAGCGATTTATGCGTGACATGGCGCAGGGCGATAAATTGCCGAAAAATTTGCCGATACGCGCTGCCGAGATAGCTGAGGGCAAGCTGAAATTAGTCGGTCGTGCAATACGTGCAACAGCGCACGAGGTGGAAGCTAATCCGCGCTCACGCAGTGCGGTGATGCGGGTGGCGGAGCGTATGGAGGAAACGAATGCGAGTACCTAGTTCGAGGACAGCAGCGGTGTTTTTTTTGTTGATGTTAGTGGTATGCGCGCTGAGCGTTGTGGTGTCACAGCACAATGCACGTAAATTATTTATAGAGTTGCAAAAAGAGAAAGACAGGGCGCAGCAAATGGAAGTGGAGTGGGGGCAGTTGCAGCTTGAATTAAGCACATGGGCGATGCCGGCGCGAGTAGAGAAAATTACCGCCAGCAAATTGCAGATGCAGATGCCGCAGAGCGAACAAGTTCGATTTATTCGCGTCAACATGGTGCGTGGAAGCAAACCTTGAATTACGCCACTAGCAAACAAACTCCAGGGGTTGCCGCGTTGCCGCCGTGGCGTTCGCGTACCTTGCTTGCACTGTTGTTGCTGTCCTTGTGTGCGTTGGTGGCGCGGGCGGTCTATCTGCAAGGGATTCATAATGATTTTTTGCAGCAAAAAGGGGATGCACGATATGGTCGGGTGATAGATATTCATGCCCATCGCGGCATGATAACTGACCGACATGGAGAGCCGCTTGCCATCAGCACACCCGTTGAATCGGTGTGGGCTAGCCCGCCCGATGTAGAGGCTACGCCGCAGCAAATAAAGCAGTTGGCGCAGATCGTGGGCATGAACGTCAAGGAAGTTAAAAGCAGAATCTTGGATAGCAAGCGTGACTTTGTTTATCTCAAGCGTTTGCTGCCGCCGGAGCAGGCTGGAAAAATCATGGGATTAGAAATTCCCGGTGTAGCGCTGCAACGCGAATACCGTCGCTATTATCCCGCTGGCGCAGTGACTTCACATCTGCTGGGTTTTACTGATCTGGATGACAATGGACAAGAAGGTTTGGAGCTGGCATTTCAGAAAGGGTTGGCCGGTCAGGTCGGTAGTCAGCGTGTCATCAAGGATAGGCGTGGTCATGTGGTCGAAGATGTAGCTAGCATACGCCTACCCAAATCAGGCAGCGATCTGGTGTTGAGCATAGATAGCAAAATGCAATATCTGGCCTATCGTGAAATCCAGCAGGCGGTGGAGCAGCATCGCGCCAAATCAGGCTCCATCGTGATGCTGGATGCGAACAGCGGCGAGGTGCTGGCACTGGCCAACTGGCCCAGTTATAACCCAAATAATCGCGCTAAACCTGAGCTCAATATTTTACGTAATCGTGCTGTGACTGATTTGTTCGAACCGGGTTCGACCATGAAGCCGTTCACAGTAGCAGCGGCGCTGGACTCAGGAAAAATATCGCCAACAACGCGCATCAATACCGAGCATGGCGTGATGATCGTTGATGGAAGAAGAATACACGACACTCACCCTGAGGCGATGCTAACCGTGGCGCAAATCATACAAAAATCCAGCAACATCGGCACGGCCAAAATAGCCTTATTGCTCAATCCTGAAACTCTCTGGCGTAACCTAGATGCAGGGGGGTTTGGAGAGGTGACGGGCAGCGCATTCCCGGGCGAAGTTGAAGGCAAGCTGCGCGACTACAAAACTTGGCGTTCGATTGATCAAGCTACCCTGTCATATGGCCATGGAATTTCTGTCAGCCTGTTGCAACTGACGCGCGCCTATACACTATTTGCCAACGGAGGAGAGTTGTTGCCGGTGTCACTACTCAAGTTGGACAAGCCAGTGAGCGGTCAAAAAGTAATTTCCGCAGCCACGGCGCAGCAGGTGCTGGATATGCTGGAACTGGCGGTGCAGTGGGCTGGCACGGCTCCGTTGGCGCAGATCAATGGTTATCGGGTGGCGGGCAAAACCGGTACGGCGCACAAGCTAGAAGGAGGGCGCTATGTTGATCGTTATGTGTCTTCGTTTGTCGGGCTAGCACCGGCCAGCAATCCGCGTTTGATTGTGGCAGTGATGATAGATGAGCCAAGCGGCAAGGAATATTACGGTGGCTTAGTGGCCGCGCCCGTGTTCAGCAATGTGATGGGGGCAGCGTTGCATCTGCTCAACATACCCAATGATGCGCCGCTCGACAACGTGGTGATGCCCGTGGCTGATGTCGTGAGGGAGGAAGTGTGAATCCTTCGGCCTTATCCAGCACAAATTTCCGCACTGCATTGCTTTCCTCGCTTGGGGTGAATATCGCTCGCTTGGTAACTGATAGCCGCGACATTAAGCACGGTGATACTTTTGTTGCCTATCCCGGTGAGAAAGCGGATGGGCGGCAACACATCGCACAAGCCATTGCTCTGGGTGCCAATGCGGTGGTGTGGGAGGCGCGCGATTTCAACTGGAATCCAGCATGGCAGATTCCCAATCTGGCTGTCGCTGATTTGCGCCATCACGCGGGTGACATTGCCGCTCACGTTTATGGCCAGCCGTCCGAAAAAATATGTATGGTGGGCATCACCGGCACCAATGGCAAAACTTCGTGCAGCCACTGGGTATCGCAAATGTTTAGCGCGCTGGGTAAGAAATCGGCATTGATCGGAACTTTAGGGAATGGATTTTCTGGTGATTTAAAACCAACACTCAACACCACGCCGGATGCCATTCGCCTGCAAGGTCTGCTGGCCGACTATGTGGCGCAGGCAGCGCAGGCCGTGGCGATGGAGGTGTCCTCACATGCGCTGGAGCAGGGGCGCGTGAACGGTGTGCATTTCGATGTGGCATTGTTGACCAATCTCAGCCGAGATCATCTCGATTATCACGGCAATATGCAGCATTACGCCGCAGCCAAGCGTCGTCTGTTTGACTGGCAGCAACTCAAATATGCGGTGCTGAATCTGGATGATGAATTTGGGGTCGAGTTGGCCGAGCAATTGCAGGATAAAGAAGTTGAAGTGGTCGGCTACGGCTTAAGCGATGCCGCGTTGGCGTTGGCAGAGCGTCTCGGCCTACGCATGGTCTATGGCGGCGCACTGCGTATGGATGCACAAGGTTTTACCATGCAAGTGCATTCCAGTTGGGGTAGCGGAGAAATGCGTAGTACCTTGCTCGGTCGTTTTAATGCGGCCAACCTGCTGGGTGTGCTGGCAACTTTGTTGGTCAGCGACGTGACATTGAGTGATGGCTTACGTGAGCTGGCGCAGGTGAGTGCAGTAGCTGGACGTATGCAAACTCTGGGCGGCAGCGGGCGTCCCTCAGTGGTGGTGGATTATGCGCATACGCCGGACGCATTGGAAAAGGTTTTACAGGCCTTGCACGAAGTAGCCGCCAGTAATAAGGGCAAATTAATTTGCGTGTTTGGCTGCGGCGGCGACCGTGATCGTGGCAAGCGCCCCATGATGGGCGTAGTGGCCGAAAAGTTGGCAGACATTTGCATCGTCACCAGCGACAACCCGCGCAGTGAAAATCCCCGCAATATTATTGCCGCCATCGTGTCCGGCATGAGTAGCATAAAATATCAAGTGGTTGAAGATAGAGCGCAGGCCATTACGCAAGCCATACGCACTGCACGTGCCATGGATACTGTGTTGGTGGCAGGCAAGGGTCACGAGACCTATCAGGAAATCAGTGGCGTGAAATATCCATTCAGCGATGTTGAAGTGGCGCAACATGCGCTGCAATCATGGTCTGTAGGAGCGCACCCATGATGAGCTTGTCACAAGCCGCGCAGGCGGTCGGTGGCAAGCTGATCGGTGCCGATGTGCGCTTTGATTCAGTGTCCACTGACAGCCGTGCAATCTCAGCGGGCGATTTTTTTGTGGCGCTGCAAGGCCCGAATTTTGATGGTTCTGCATTCGTCATGGGTGCGGGGCAAAGCGGAGCAGTCGCCGCTATGGTGGATGTCAATAGCGCTATTGCTAAAGAAGTGCGGCCATCCATTCCGCTTGTGGTGGTAGAAGACACGCGCTTGGCGCTGGGGCGCTTGGCCGCTTATTGGCGTTCGCAATTCACCCTGCCGGTGGTGGCGGTGACGGGCAGCAACGGCAAGACCACGGTCAAGGAAATGTTGGCCAGCATATTGCGCGCGGCAACCGGTGCGGATGATGCAGTGCTGGCGACGATCGGCAATTTAAATAACGACATCGGTATGCCGCTTACCTTGCTCAAATTGCGCGCCAATCATCGTTATGCGGTGATTGAGATGGGCATGAACCATACCGGTGAGATCAAATATCTGAGCAACTTGGCGCGCCCGGATGTATGACTTGTAATCTACGCAGGCTTCGATCATCTATGTGGTATTGGGTCGGTGGAAGCGGTATCGAACGCCATTGGTGAAATTTTTTACTGGCTGTCGGCGCAGGGGTGTCGCCATCATCAATGCGGATGATCTGTATGCGTCCTTGTGGCACGACTTGGCCAATGAACATGCCGTGATTGATTTTGGTCTGAAAAAAAACGGGGTGGTACATGCTCAGTGGCAGCCCCAAAGCGATGGCGCACAGCTTGTGGTTACTACTCCGCGCGGCAGTTTCAACGCGCAATTACGAGTGCCGGGAGAGCATAACGTACGCAATGCGCTGGCTGCTATCTCTGCCGCGTTGGCCTTGGATGTGCCGTTGAATGCAATGTCGCGCGGGCTGGAAAATTTTTATGGTGTATCCGGGCGTATGCAACGAAAAACTGCCATGCACGGCGCAATGCTGATAGACGACAGCTACAACGCCAATCCATCTTCGGTGCGCGCCGCACTTAAGGTGCTGGTGCAAAGCGCAGGAAAAAAAATATTGGTGCTGGGCGATATGGGTGAGTTGGGTGAGGATGCAGTGCGGCTGCATGAAGAAATCGGTGAGGAGGCGCATCACTTAGGCGTGAATCAACTGCTGGCGCTAGGTGAATTAACACGCCACACGGTGCAAAAATTTGGCGCGGGTGCGCGCCACTTTGAGCGCATCGAAGATTTACTAGCGGCGCTGGATAAAAATTTGGATGTAGATACTACAGTGTTGGTGAAAGGTTCGCGCTTCATGCAGATGGAGCGCGTGGTATTGCACTGTGTGGATGTAGTGGATGTAGGGGAAAAACAATGTTACTAGCACTCTCGCAATGGCTGGCGCAGGACATTCGCACCTTCAGCGTGTTCAACTACATCACCTTGCGTGCGGTGCTGTCGGCTATGACAGCGCTGTTCATTTCATTCATGGTTGGGCCTTTGATGATACGCAAGCTGACCGCCTACAAAATCGGCCAGTCCGTGCGCGATGATGGCCCACAAACTCATTTGATTAAAGCGGGTACGCCGACTATGGGCGGTGCGCTGATTCTTGTTTCTGTCGCCATCACCACTTTGCTGTGGAGCGATCTGCGTAATAAATATGTATGGGTGGTGCTGCTGACTACGCTCGGTTTTGGCGTCATCGGCTGGATAGATGACTACCGCAAGGTGGTGCATCGCAATCCAAAAGGGCTGTCCGCCAAAACAAAAATGTTCTGGCAGTCACTCATTGCGTTGGCGGTGGGCATTTATTTGTGGAACGTCGCCAGCTTGCCTGCGCATACCTTGCTGATCGTGCCATTTTTAAAATACCTAGTGTTTCCGCTGACGGCATTTACCTTCATTGCTCTGGTTTATTTGGTCATCGTTGGCACAAGTAATGCAGTCAATCTGACCGACGGTTTGGATGGGCTGGCCATCATGCCCACGGTCATGGTCAGCAGCGCGCTGGCGCTCTTTGCCTATGTCGCCGGTCACGCCGTGTTCGCCAAATATCTCGGCATTCCTTATGTGCCCGGCGCAAGCGAGCTGGCAGTGTTCTGTGGCGCAATTGCCGGTGCGGGTCTGGCCTTTTTGTGGTTCAACGCGTATCCAGCTGAAGTGTTCATGGGCGATGTAGGCGCGTTGGCATTGGGCGCGGCGTTGGGGGTGGTGGCCGTGATTGTGCGTCAGGAATTGGTGTTGTTCATCATGGGCGGTGTGTTCGTGGTGGAAGCGGTGTCGGTCATGTTGCAAGTGTCGTACTTCAAAATCACTAAAAGAATTTATGGGCAAGGCAAGCGCATCTTGCTGATGGCACCGCTGCACCATCACTTTGAACAAAAGGGCTGGAAAGAAACGCAGGTGGTGGTGCGCTTCTGGATCATCACCATGTTGCTGGTGTTGCTCGGCTTGGCGACGTTGAAATTGAGGTAACACGTAGGGTGGGCACATTTTGTGCCCACGCATTTCCCCGCGTGGGCAAACATTGAAGCTGTTTGCCCACCCTACAAAAACTTGGGAGCAGTATTGGAAAAGTTGGCTGACAAAAAAGTGCTAGTACTCGGTCTGGGTGAGACCGGGCAGTCACTTGTGCGCTGGCTTGCCGCACAGGGTGCGCGTGTGCGCGCCGCTGATAGTCGTGAGCAAGTGCCCGCCGTGGAAGAGTTGCGCCGACAATTCCCGCAGCTTGAAATTGCTTGCGGCGCATTCCGCGACGAAATTTTTAGTGGTGTTGATTTAGTTGCCATCAGCCCCGGTGTGCCGTTGAGCGAGCCTTGTGTGGTGCGCGCCATCGCGCGTGGCATTCCGGTGGTGGGGGATGTTGAATTATTTGCTACATCACTTCCGCAAAAGAATCGCCCTAAGATCATCGCCATTACCGGCTCCAACGGCAAGACCACAGTCACTAGCATGGTGGTACATCTTTGTTGGGCGGCGGGTAAGGATGCAGTGGCGGCCGGAAATATTTCTCCTGCGGTGCTGGATGCAACGCTACAGCGCGGAGCAAAACAGCCTGAGGTGTGGGTGCTGGAACTATCCAGCTTTCAACTGGAATCTACATTCAACCTCAACGCAGATGCAGCAACGATGTTGAATATCAGCGAAGACCATCTCGATCGTTATGCTGGCATGGACGATTATGCAGCGGCCAAGGCGCGCATTTTTACCGGCTGCGGCGTACAAGTGCTGAATCGTGACGATGTGTGCAGCATGGGTATGGCACAGAAAACAGGGAAAACAATTAGCTTCGGTTTGAATAAGCCAGAGACTGAAAATGATTTCGGCATCACACGGGCAGCAGAAGAAGTTTGGTTGATGCAGGGCAGACACCGTTTGCTAAAAGCTAGTGAGTTGCAAGTGACGGGGCTGCACAACGTCGCCAACGCATTGGCCGCGCTGGCACTGTGCCGCGCGCTGGATTTGCCTATGCCGTCCTTATTGGCTGCGCTGTGCAACTTCAAGGGCTTGCCGCATCGCGTGGAGCGTGTGGCAGAAATCAAGGATGTGATTTATTACGACGACTCCAAGGGCACTAATGTAGGCGCGACCGTGGCAGCCTTGCAGGGTCTGGGGCGCAAGGCAGTGTTGATCGCGGGCGGCGAAGGCAAAGGGCAGGATTTTTCGCCGCTGAAACGCGCAGTCACGCAACATGCGCGCGCCGTAGTATTGATCGGGCGCGATGCGCCACTCATCGCGCAAGCGCTGAGCGATGGTGGCATCAATATCGTGTATGCCAAAAATATGAGTGAGGCCGTGCAGCAGGCGGCTACATTGGCGCAAGGTGGCGATGCCGTGTTGCTGTCTCCCGCTTGCGCCAGCTTCGATATGTTTCGCAACTATGTGCATCGCGCCGAAGTATTTATTGCGGCGGTGCAGGCATTGCAGGAGGCAAGATGCGCGCCGCAACACTGACCGCAACCCGTCCGATTGTGGCGGAATACGACCAAGTGCTGGCGGCGATAGTGTTGGCCTTGTTGGCAATTGGCTTGGTCATGGTTTACTCGGCCTCTATCGCCACAGCTGAGGCCAGTAAATTCACGGGCTATAGCGCGGAATATTATTTGATCCGGCAGGGCGTTTATATTCTTGCCGGGATTTTAATTGGCATCGGGGCATTTCAGGTGTCGCTCCAAGATTGGCAGAAATGGGCTCCGTATTTATTTTTTTGTGGAGTTGTCTTGCTGGTGTTGGTGTTGATACCCGGCATAGGCCATGAAGTGAACGGGAGTCGCCGCTGGTTGCCACTGCTTGTTGTTAATTTGCAGCCATCGGAATTGATGAAGTGGTTTGCCGTACTGTATGCCGCCGATTATACGGTACGAAAAGGGGGCGTTAAGCACACCCTAGTCAAGGGCTTCGTGCCGATGTTTTTAGTCATGGCTCTGGTTGGGTTTTTGCTGTTGCTAGAGCCAGACATGGGTGCGTTAGTAGTAATTTGCCTCACTGCCTTGAGCATACTGTTTTTGGGTGGATTCAATGGCAAGGTGTTTTGCGCGCTACTGTTGGCGCTGCCGCTGGCCTTTGCCGCGCTGATATATTCATCGCCTTATCGTATGCAGCGCTTGCTGGGTTTTCTGGATCCGTGGGCTGACCCTTATGGTAATGGCTATCAATTGAGTCACGCACTGATTGCCTTTGGGCGTGGCGAGTGGCTGGGCGTGGGCTTGGGTGCCAGCATAGAAAAATTATTTTATCTGCCGGAAGCGCACACAGATTTTTTGCTGGCAGTCATTGCCGAAGAGTTGGGTTTTGCAGGAGTTTGTCTGGTGCTCATACTGTTTGCCGGGCTGCTCATACGCGCCTTTGCTATCGGTCGCTGTGCCGCCATGCTGGATCGCCAATTCCCAGCATTAGTAGCGCAGGGCATTGCCGTCTGGTTGGGCGTGCAGACATTTATCAACTGCGGCGTCAACATGGGCGTGTTGCCGACCAAGGGACTGACCCTGCCTTTTATGAGTTTTGGTGGCAGCGGCATCGTGGTCAACTGTATCGCGGCAGCTATTTTGCTCAGAATAGATTTTGAAAATCGTCATTTGATGCGGGGCAAGCCGATATGACGCGCAGCATTTTAATTATGGCTGGCGGTACTGGCGGCCACATTTTTCCTGCCCTCGCTGTGGCTGATTGTTTGCGTACGCAAGGCTGGCAAATCACCTGGCTGGGTGCGCGCAACAGCATGGAAGCGGAGCTGGTGCCCAAGCATGGTTATGACATGGCTTGGGTGCGCTTCTCTGGATTGCGCGGCAAGGGCTGGTTACGAAAATTGTTGTTGCCACTGAATCTGCTGATTGCCTTGGTGCAGAGCATGGTGGTGATGTTGAGCCTTCGCCCTGATGTGGTGCTGGGCATGGGCGGCTACATCAGCTTTCCCGGCGGAGTCATGGCGGCATTGCTGCGTAAACCCTTGCTGATCCACGAACAGAATTCCATCGCCGGTTTGAGTAACAAAGTGCTGGCACGACTAGCGGCACGGGTGATGAGTGGATTTCCAAACGTGTTGCCGCAAGCCGAGTGGTGCGGCAATCCGGTGCGCGACAGCATCGCCACCTTGCCTGAACCACAGGCGCGCTACGCAGCGCGCAGCGGTGTGCTCAACTTGTTAGTGGTGGGTGGCAGTTTGGGCGCTCAAGCGATTAACGAATGTGTGCCACAAGCGTTGGCTTTGCTACCCCTGGCTGTGCGCGCTACCGTATTGCATCAAACTGGAAAACAACATTTCAGCGCAGTGCAAGCTGCTTACCAACAAGCGAATGTGATGGGCGAAGTTCAACCATTTTTGGATGACATGGCACAACACTATGCCTGGGCCGATATTGTTATCTGCCGCGCTGGCGCGCTGACTGTCGCCGAACTGGCGGCGGCGGGCGTAGCCAGCATTTTGATTCCGTTTCCATATGCAGTAGATGACCATCAAAGCGGCAATGCGCGTTTTTTAAGCGAACACGGCGCGGCGATATTGCTGCCGCAAGCCGAATTGAAACCACAATACCTGGCTGGTTTATTGCGCGACATGACACGCGAGCATGCACTGCAAATGGCGCAGGCTGCGCGTAAGCTGTCGAAGCCAAGCGCAGCGCAGCGTGTGGCGCAGGTGTGTACGGAGCTGGTTGCATGAGCGAGACTCTAGAAATTCAGAGTTCGCCCAAATGCAAGGCGCGGAAAAAATTTCGCAGCGCCACATATGGGTTATATGTCAGCAAGAAATTTTTTCCGCAACGCAGCAGTTGGGATGAAATCTGGATTTATGAGGCATAAAGTTAAACATCTTCACTTCGTTGGCATAGGCGGCTCTGGCATGAACGGCATCGCCGAGGTATTGCTCAACCTGGGCTATCAGATCAGTGGTTCGGATCTGGCCGACAACGCCGTCACCCAGCGTTTGAAAAAATTGGGTGCGACGGTGTATCAAGGCCATGCCGAAAAGCATTTGCTGGCCGCAGATGCAGTGGTGGTTTCTACCGCCGTGAGCAATGACAATCCAGAAGTGGTCGCAGCGCGTGCGCGTAAAATTCCGGTGGTGCCGCGCGCCATCATGCTGGCCGAATTGATGCGCTTGCGTCAGGGTATCGCCGTGGCAGGCACACATGGCAAGACCACTACGACCAGTCTGACTGCGAGTGTGCTGGCCAAGGGCGGCTTCGACCCAACTTTTGTCATTGGCGGTTTGCTTAACAGCAGTGGTACCAATGCCAAATTGGGTACAGGTGAATTCATCGTGGTGGAAGCGGATGAGTCGGATGCTTCCTTTTTGCATTTGCAACCGATCTTGGCGGTGATCACCAACATTGACGCCGACCACATGGAAACTTATGGCCACGATTTCGCCAGGCTCAAGCAAGCGTTCGTGGATTTTGTCGAGCATCTGCCGTTCTATGGCATGGCCATGGTGTGCGTGGACGATGCCAACGTGCGCGACATATTGCCGCGTATAAGCAAACCGGTGACTACTTATGGCTTTACCGAAGACGCGCAAATTCGTGCGGTGAATGTGCGCCATCAGGGCGGACAGATGCACTTCACCGCATTGTGTCGTCAGAACGGGACACCACGCGATCTGGACATTAGGTTGAATTTACCCGGATTGCATAACGTACAAAATGCGCTGGCCGCTATTGCGGTCGGGCTGGAAATTGGTGTGGCGGATGATGCCATCGTCAGCGCATTAAATGAATTTGAAGGTGTAGGCCGGCGTTTCCAGCGTTACGGCGAAATTGTATTGGCAAGCGGTGGCACGGTCACGCTGATAGACGACTACGGCCATCACCCAGCCGAAATGGTGGCTACCGTGAATGCGGTGCGCGGCGCATTTCCGGGACGGCGTTTGGTGTTGGCCTTTCAGCCGCATCGTTACACGCGCACACGCGATTTATTTGAGGACTTCGTCAAGGTGTTGACCGGAGTGGATGCGCTGCTGCTGGCAGAAGTGTATGCCGCAGGTGAGCACCCAATTGTGGCAGCAGATGGGCGCACTCTGATGCATGCCTTGCGCGCATCCGGGCAAAAAGAGGCGGTGTTTGTGGAGCATATACAGGACATGCCGCAAGCCATTTTGCAAGCGGCGCAAGCCGGGGATGTGGTGGTAACCATGGGCGCGGGCTCAATTGGTGGTGTGGCCAGTGCGGTGAAAATTTTGGCGTTGAATACATGAATATGGCAGAACCCACACAATTCATTGCGGACGGATTGCGCGGAAAATTGCTCCACGATGTGGACATGAGCCGCTACACCAGTTGGCGCGCGGGTGGTCGCGCACAGCACTTGTATCAACCGGCTGACTTGGATGACCTGCTGCATTTTCTG
>JANONO010000214.1:0-1892 GCA_031420875.1 Gallionellaceae bacterium
GATTTGTCGTGAACACGCGCCGCCAGCCACACCAGAAATAACACTGGCACCCCCATCAGCGCGGTAGCATTAAAGAACGTGACATAACCCACCGCATCCACCGCCACGCCGGAAAATCCGGCAATAAATTTCGGCAGCAACACCATCAGCGAACTGAACAACGCGTACTGCGTGGCAGAGTAGGCGACGTTAGTGAGTCCTGACAAATATGCCACGAATGCGCTGGTAGCAATCCCCGCTGAAAAGTTGTCGGCGGAGATCACGAAAATCAGCCCGGTCAAATCATGGCCGCGCGTCGCTAGCCAGGCAAACAATATATTGGTTGCTGCGGATAATAGCGCACCGGCAAAAAGAATGCGCATGACACCGAAACGCATGGTGAGTATGCCGCCCAGAAACGCGCCGACGATGGTCATTATTACGCCATAAACTTTCGACACCGTCGCCACTTCGCTCTTGGTATAGCCCATGTCCACATAAAACGGGTTGGACATCACGCCCATCACCACGTCTGAAATTCGATAAGTCGCGATCAGCGCCAGAATCAGCACTGCCTGCCAGCGATAACGGCGCACAAAGTTGAGCAGCGGGCTAATCGCTGCGCCATAAATCCAGGCCAGCGCGCGTACCGTAACTGGTGACAGCCAGGCAACATGGGCTAGGCGCACCGCCATTTCACGCTGGTCGGTTTGGCCTTGCGACAAGCCGTTGGCTTGCGGCTCAGGCAGCAACAGGGTCGCAATCATGCCCACCGCCATAAAACCCGCCAGTACCAGATAGGTTCCACGCCAAGCAGCATAATGATAGCCCTCTCCCCCGGCAATGCCAGCCGCGATATAGAGCGCACCGGCAGAAGCGGCGATCATCGCCAGGCGATAGCCCGCTTGATAGCTGGCAGCCATGCCGCCTTGCATGTTTTCTTCAACCGCTTCGATACGATACGCATCCAGTGCGATGTCTTGCGTGGCGGAAAAAAATGCTGTCGCCAGCGCGAACAGCACCAGCTGAGTGAGATTGACTTGCGGATCGGATAGCGCAACGCCAACCAGCATGGCAGCAATGCCGCATTGCGCGAGCAGCAACCAGGCGCGCCGTCGTCCGAACCAGCGCGTGAGCAGCGGCAGCGGCATACGATCCACCAGCGGTGCCCATGCCCACTTGAAGGCGTAAGTCAGACCGATCCAACTCAGAAAGCCGATGGTGGCACGGTCTATGCCCGCTTCGCGCAGCCAGAACGATAACGTGCCCAGCACCAGTAACAGCGGCAATCCGGCAGAGAAGCCGAGAAACAACATGCTCACTACACGTGGGTGGGTGTAAATTTTGAAGGCATTACGCCAATTGGTAGCGGGCGCGTTGTTCATTTTTAGGATGAAGTGCGCTTAAACCGATACACCGCCGTGCTGCCCAGCAGATTAGGCAATACCTTCACTTCATTTCCGCCAGTCATCACGCGACGTTCGAGTACGGTCACATGCTGATTACGACAAAAATTGTCAAAGTCATGCAGCGTACATAAATGCACGTTCGGTGTGTCATACCACTGATAGGGCAAGTCTTCCGACACCGGCATGTTGCCGCGCAATATATCCAAGCGGTTTTGCCAGTAGCCAAAATTGGGGAAGCTGACGATGCCCTCGCGCCCCACGCGCAAAATTTCCTGCATCAATGCTTCGGTGTGGCGCGTGGCTTGCAAGGTCTGCGACAGAATGACGAAATCGAAGGCATTGCTTTCAAAACCGGACAGCCCGGATTCCAGATTGCCCTGAATGACATTCACCCCATTCTGAATGCAGGTCACGATATTGAGATCGCTGATCTCCACGCCGTAGCCGCGCGCCTTGCGCGTGTCCATCAGATAGCGCAACAAGCTGCCGTCGCCGCAGCCGAGA
>JANONO010000215.1:0-2002 GCA_031420875.1 Gallionellaceae bacterium
CGTGCCGTTCGTGCGTTGCGGATGATAATACTCGCGGGCACCAAAGCCGTAATCAATAAACAGCAACACGCCTTGTTGCAAGCGTGTGCTCAGACTGTTTACCAAGCCGCGGGCAGCGAGTGAAATTTCGCTCACAGTGTCATCCGGCAAGCTGATCTGTTGCGCCAGATGATGCAGGGTCGGATTGTTGGGCAATCGTTCCTGCCACACGAATTCATTTTTTTCACTTGCCACGCCGCGCTCAAGAATGCGCGCATCAGACCAACGCACTAGATGCACGGGTAAGGCATCCAGCACTTCGTTGGCGATTAGCACACCGGAAATGCTGTCTGGCAGCGCATCCAGCCAATGTATGCGGTTCATTAAATGTGGCAGGCGTTGGCACAACAGCGCTTGCTGCCGGGCGCGCAGATCGGCGCTGACTTCCAAAATATCATAACGATCAGGCAAATGATTTTGCCGTTCCAATTCGCTCAATATATCTACCGCAAGCTTGCCACTTCCCGCACCTAGCTCAATAATTTGAGGTGTGCTGTGCGCCATAATCTCCATCAATTGACGCGCTAATGTGCGGCCAAACAGCGGAGAGATTTCTGGTGCAGTGACAAAATCCCCGGCGGCTCCCAGCTTGAGCGAGCCCGCGCTGTAATAGCCTAATCCCGGCGCGTACAGCGCCAACTCCATAAAGCGTGAAAAAGGTATCCAGCCACCTTGCAGCTCGATGTCTCGATGGATGAGTTGGCACAGTTGGCTGCTGTGGGCCTGGGCTTCCGGGGAAGGAATGGGTAAAGAGGGTATGGTAGCTCCTATGATTTTATCGTCATGTAAAAATTTGATGTTTGCATATCATACATGCGCGGCACACAAAAATTTTCGCTATGCCTTGCCCCATTTAAAAATTTGAATTTTTAGGGCGAATTTCTGCTGACCAATCACCAAGCATTACAAACAACATTAGATAAATTATGCAATCCCTTATTTATTAAGTGTATTTAATTTCCATTAAGACTCTGCGCTAAGCCATTGTCCTGTAAAGAAAAAAGCTTAAATATCCACTTGACCACGGAACATTTATCCCTTATAGTTGTTGTAAGTGGTAAAAAGTGGGTAAAAGTGGGAGATTAAGGAAATGTTTCAGGGAGCAGCGCAACTCAATTTGGATAGTAAGGGCAGACTTGCGATACCCGCTAGGTATCGCGATATGTTGCTCGGTATTTGCGCGGGCAATCTGGTGCTGACCGCTGATGCCGATGGCTGTCTGTTGTGCTACCCGCAACCTGAATGGCAGCCAATACGCGACAAGCTGCTCAAGCTGTCCGCGCTCAATCCAAAAATCCGTGCCTTGCAGCGCCGTCTGATCGGTTACGCCGAAGATGTGGTGATGGATGGCGCTGGGCGTGTGCTTATTTCTCCTGCCTTGCGTGGTTATGCAGTGCTAGATAAGCGCGTGATGCTGGTCGGTCAGGGTAATAAATTTGAATTGTGGGACGAAGCGAAATGGCAGGCGCAACAGGAGGCTTCGTTATCATTCTTGAATGGGGAGTTGCCGCCGGAGCTTGAGGGATTTTCCTTGTGACAGGGAGCGGAGTGAGTGCAGGTTTGTCACACGTCACCGTCCTGTTGCACGAAGCTGTTGATGCACTCGCCATAAAGCAGGATGGTATTTATGTGGATGGCACTTTCGGGCGTGGCGGACACAGTGCGTTAATGCTGGAGCAGTTGGGTAGCGCAGGAAAATTGATTGCGCTGGACAGGGATCCGGCAGCGGTGGCGGTGGGCAGCGAGTGGCGCGATGCGCGCTTTCAGATGGTGCATAGCGCGTTTGCACAATTGACAGAAGTGTTGCGTGCGCGGGCGATTGAAAACGTGGATGGCATTCTGCTCGACTTGGGGATGTCGTCGCCGCAACTGGATGATGAGCAGCGCGGCTTCAGTTTTCGTTTTGACGCGCCGCTGGATATGCGCATGGACACCAGCAACGGGCAGACAGCTGCGCAGTGGC
>JANONO010000216.1:0-6419 GCA_031420875.1 Gallionellaceae bacterium
CATGGCGTGGACATCACCGACCCGGCCATTATCGCCGCAGCGGAATTGTCGCACCGCTACATCACTGACCGCTTTCTGCCGGATAAGGCGATAGACCTGATAGACGAGGCCGCTGCGCGTGTGCGCATGGAAATAGATTCCAAGCCGGAAGTCATGGACAAACTGGATCGCCGCCTGATTCAACTCAAGATCGAGCGCGAGGCGGTGAAAAAAGAAAAGGATGAGGCTTCGAAGAAACGCTACACACTGATCGAAGACGAAATCAAAAAACTGCAACGCGAATATGCCGATCTGGAAGAAATCTGGAAGGCGGAGAAGGGCGCGGCGCAAGGCACAGCCCATCTCAAGGAAGAGATGGAAAAAGTGCGCGCCGAGATTGTGCGGCTGCAACGCGAAGGAAAACTGGAGCAAGTTGCAGAGCTACAATACGGCAAACTGCCGCAACTCGAAGCCAAGTTGAAAGAAGCGGTGCATGTGGAGGAGAACAAACCCCGCAACCGTTTGTTGCGCACCCAGGTCGGCGCGGAAGAAATTGCTGAAGTGGTGAGCCGCGCCACCGGCATCCCCGTTTCAAAAATGATGCAGGGCGAGCGCGACAAGCTGCTCAAGATGGAAGACAAATTGCATGAACGCGTGGTCGGGCAAGATGAGGCCGTGCGGCTGGTGAGCGATGCGATACGCCGTTCGCGTTCCGGCCTGTCTGACCCGAACCGTCCCTATGGTTCTTTCCTGTTCCTCGGCCCGACGGGTGTCGGCAAGACCGAGTTGTGCAAAGCCTTAGCCGGTTTCATGTTCGATTCCGAAGACCATCTGATTCGCATAGACATGAGCGAATACATGGAAAAACATTCCGTCGCGCGCCTGATCGGTGCACCGCCCGGCTATGTCGGCTATGAAGAAGGCGGCGGCTTGACTGAAGCCGTGCGGCGCAAACCTTACAGCGTCATCCTGCTGGATGAAGTGGAAAAAGCGCACCCCGATGTATTCAACGTGCTGCTGCAAGTGCTGGATGATGGCCGCATGACCGACGGCCAAGGCCGCACCGTTGATTTCAAAAACACCGTCATCGTCATGACTTCAAATCTCGGCTCGCAGATGATCCAGCAAATGTCCGGCGACGATTATCAAGTCATCAAACTAGCGGTGATGGGCGAAGTGAAAATGCATTTCCGCCCCGAGTTCGTTAATCGCATAGACGAGGTGGTGGTTTTCCACGCGCTGGACGAAAAAAATATCAAGTCCATCGCGCGCATCCAGTTGGCTTATCTGGAAAAACGCTTAGGCGCGATGGAAATGAAACTGCAAGTCGCCGACAGCGCGCTGGCCGAAATCGCCGCTGCAGGCTTCGACCCGGTGTATGGCGCAAGGCCGCTGAAACGCGCTATTCAGGCACAACTGGAAAACCCGCTGGCCAAATTAATTCTCGAAGGGCGGTTTGCAGCCAAGGATACGATCAAGGTGGATTGCAAGAATGGTGTGATGAAATTTGAAAAAGGTTAAGTTCGGTCAAATGTAAAATGGCTTGTTTAAGGCACAATAATCATATAAATAAATAACGAGGAGTTACATGACCCCACACTATCCGCGCATCGCGATTATTACCGGCGCAACCTCCGGCATAGGCGAAGCGACTGCACGAAAATTTATTGCCAATGGCTATGGCGTAATGGGTAATGGCCGCAATGCAGAAAAACTTCACGCACTAGAACAAGAATTCGGCACTGCATTTTGCGGCATAGCCGGGGATGCAACAGACGATAGCGTGCTGGAGCGGCTGTTTGCTGCCGCTATTGAACGCTTTGGTCAGCCAGCCGATATCGTCGTGGCCAACGCCGGGCGCGGGCTGGGCGGCTCAGTCAAGGATGCAGACTTATCCAGGTTTGAAGAAATACTCAAACTCAACGTAACAGCAACCTTGGCACTGCTGCAAAAAGCGGCTCAGAAAATGGTAGGCCAACAGCAAGCAAACTACCCAACGCAAGCGGCGGACATCGTCATCATCGGCTCGGTCGTGGGACGGCACATCTCGCCATTCAGCGCGGTATATGGCGCCACCAAATTCGCCGTGCATGCGCTGGCCGAAGGGCTGCGACGCGAGGTGGGGCCTAAAGGTATACGCGTATCACTGGTGGAACCGGGGATAGTCATCAGCGGATTTCAGGATGGCGCGGGCTATAGTGATGAGATGGTGCAGAACTTCCAAGATAAATTCGGCCCGTTGTTGCAAGGAGACGATGTGGCCAACGCCATTCACTACATCGTTTCGCAACCGCCGCATGTGCATATCAGCGACATTCTGATTCGCCCCACACGGCAGGATTACCCGTGAGCGACGATGGTCTGTGATGAATCAATTTCGGCTGTCCTCCATGTCTCTCAGTTAAGCCTTGGAGAGAGTTACCGAACCACGAAAACTCCTTCTCCCCTACCCCTCGCCCACAAGCTAAGAGGGGCTTAAATGCCTTAACTGAGTAATATGAGCAAGCAAACTCTAGACCGTATTCTGCAATCGCAAGGCTTCGGCACGCGCAAGTGGTGCGCTGAATTGATTGCTGCTGGCGAAATCAGCATCAATGGCGAAATCGTCGCCGATAGCCGCCTCATTCTCGAAACCAACGGTTTGCAATTCACCCTTTTTGGCGAGGCGTGGATTTACCGTGAGCATGTCTATCTGGCGCTGTCTAAACCGGCCAACTATGAATGTTCGCGCAAACCCAGCCATCATCCGGGTGTGCTCTCGCTGTTGCCGGAGCAGTTCACGCGACGCGATGTGCAACCGGTCGGTCGTCTCGACCACGACACCACGGGTCTGTTGCTGATGTCAGACGACGGCGCATTTATTCACGCGCAGTCTTCGCCCAAGCGCCATATCCCCAAGGTTTATGTGGCCACCACGCACGATGCTGTGACACCGCAGCTAATCGCAAAATTACTGGGTGGTGTCAAGCTGCATGACGAACCGGCGCCATTGACGGCGGTGATGTGCCACAAGGTTGATACGCATCAACTTGAAATCGTGTTGGAGCAAGGAAAATATCATCAAGTGAAACGCATGTTGGCCTCTGCTGGCAATCATTGCACGGCTTTGCGCCGCACTCAGATCGGCCAATTAAAACTGGATGCGCTGGGATTGGCGGAAGGGGAATGGTGTTATTTGAATGCGGCGCAACTGGCATTATTGATGTTCAATACCTGATATTATTCACCCCGCAAAAAATCTTAGCAATGTTCTGCAAGCGATCTGCACTAGATGTCAACTATCGCACTATCCACTTAACTTATCACCTAGGAGAATCCATTGAAAACTCAATCAACAAACACACAATCCTTGCCTCTTATGGCCAAGATCACCGCTGCATTGATAATAATGACCGTCGTTACAGCTTGCTCACCCAAGCCCTCCGCTGAAGAAACCGCAGCGCAAAACAAAGCGCTGGTAGCGCAGGCTGTTGAGGAAGCGAAAAAGGAAATTCTTGCGGATCAAGCGGCTGAAAAAGCCCGTCAAGACGCCCTCGCCGCTGCCCGCAGAGAGGGCGCTGCAGAACAACGCGCTGCAACTGCAAAATCCCAATCAAAACCTCGTTCATCTACCGAATCTTCCGCTTCCAATTCACCGAAAAGTAACATTTGCTCAAATTGCGGCGTAGTGCTCGCCGTCAATGCAGTGGAAACAGCAGGCAAGGGATCGGGCTTGGGTGTGGTGGCTGGAGGCGTGGTAGGTGGCTTGTTGGGCAATCAAGTCGGCAAGGGTTCGGGACGTGATCTGGCCACCATCGCTGGTGTAGTGGGCGGCGCAGTGGCAGGCAACGCAATCGAGAAAAACTCCAAGAAGAGCAAGAGCTACGACATCACCATCAAAATGGATAGTGGCGAAGAACGCATCATTCACCAAACTGTTGCTCCTAGTGTAGTCAGCGGTGATCACGTAAAAATTGAAAATGACATCATCGTTAAACAATAATTGCAAAAATTAATTAGCGTTTAATCGGATTGAGCGATGGTGTCATCCCATATACGCCATCGCACTGCCTGCATGTAGCCGATGAAAATCCCAAAAAGAATTCAACCACTGGTCGAAGATGGCCTAGTAGATAAAGTCCTCCGTCAGTTGATGAGCGGGAAAGAAGCGACTGTCTATGTCGTTCAGTGTGGCGACGAAATCCGCTGCGCCAAGGTTTACAAAGAAGCCAATCAGCGCGGCTTCCATCAGGCGGTTCACTACACCGAAGGGCGCAAGGTAAAGAATAGCCGTCAGGCGCGCGCCATGGAAAAAGGCTCGCGCTATGGGCGCAAGGAACAAGAATCTGCTTGGCAACACGCTGAAGTGGATGCCTTGCACAAACTCGCTGCGGCAGGAGTTCGCGTTCCGCACCCGTACGGTTTTTACGATGGCGTGTTGCTGATGGAGTTGCTCGCAGACGCAAACGGAGAGCCCGCTCCCAGACTCAACGACCTGCAACTTACGACGGCACAGGCACAGGAATTTCACGCCCTGCTGATCCAGCAAGTGGTACTCATGCTGTGCGCTGGCATCGTCCACGGCGATCTGTCCGAATTCAACATACTGGTAGATAGCAGCGGGCCTGTGATTATTGACTTGCCCCAAGCCGTAGATGCTGCCGCCAACAACAATGCCAGCCGCATGCTGCAACGCGATGTCGAAAATTTGGCTAATTATTTTGGCCAATTCGCCCCGGAGCTACAAGCCACAGAGTATGGAAAAGAAATATGGGCGCTCTATCAAAGCGGCGAGCTATTTCCTGATACGCCTTTGACGGGTCGCTTTAAGCAAAACGAAAAGCAAGCGGATGTGCGCTCTGTCATGCGGGAAATAAATTCTGCACGTGACGATCACGCTGCCAAGTTACGCTATCAGCAAATCAAGAGGGAAGAAGGCCGCTAGCTAGATGCACATAGAGGTAACTCTAATTCCTGCTATGTTACAACGACAACAATTCAATGATCGCAAGGTAGGCACGCTTTTATGCCCACGCAGATACTGCGTGGGCAAACGATAAACCTGTTTGCCCACCCTACGTCTCAATAAATTTAACGCTCACACACATCAAACCTATCCGTCGCGCTGAAATTTAATCCCGCGCTTCTCCATCTAGGCTCAAACGCCCCGCGCCAAACAAGGTGAATGCCAGCAACCCACCCGCTATCGCAAAATTTTTCATCAGCATGATCTGCTGCATCTGGTCTGCGCTGGTGTGGAATATCAATCCGGCAATGATGCAAAAACCAGCCAGTAGAAAAGCCACTAAACGAGTTTGAAAACCCAGCAACAGAGCGACCCCACCACCTAGCTCCAGCGCAATCACCAGCGGCAGCAATTCGCCGGGGACGCCCATCGAGACCATAAAACCTTGCGTACCTGCATAACCTGCGCCCAGCTTACTAATGCCCGCGCCGATGAAGATAGCCGAGGCCATCAGTCGGGCAGCGATGGACAACACCGCACCGACTACCGGTTTGTTAACCAAATTGGCTACGCTGCTGTTGCACTGCTTGAAAACATTTGTCGTGCTCATGTCATACTCCTTTCGGTGGGTGGTTAAAATAATTCAGGCAAAATGCCCGCTGTTAAAATCATTCAGTGCTTGATGTATCTCTTGCTGGGTATTCATCACAAATGGCCCGTATTGCACGATGGGTTCGTTGAGTGGCTTGCCTGCTACCAAAATCAGGCGCGTTGCGTCGGTCGCTGTCATTGTCACCTTATCCACTCCTGCGGCATGACTCAAAATTCCCATGCGGCGCGAAGCTACTTGCACGCCATCTATGGTTGCCACACCGCGATAGACATAAATAAAAGCATTATGCGAATTGGCTAGCTCGGTCGAAAATTCAGCACCCGCAGGCAGATGAATGTCGAGATACAGCGGTTCGGTAATCTCGCGTACCACCGCCCCACTCACTCCGTTGCTGCTTCCGGCAATGACCCGCACCGTGACCCCTTGCGGGGTGACATATTCAGGAATTGCATCGCTGGGGAAATCACGATACCAGGGCGCGTTCATCTTGTGCTGTGCAGGCAGATTCAGCCACAGCTGAAAGCCTTCCATCAAACCATCCACCTGCTCTGGGATTTCGGAATGAATCACACCGCGACCAGCAGTCATCCACTGCACACCGCCGTTTCCCAGCAAACCTTGATTGCCTGCGCTGTCGCGATGCCGCATTTGGCCAGCCAGCATATAGGTTACCGTTTCAAAGCCACGATGCGGATGATCTGGAAAACCGGCGATGTAATCGTCCGGATTGTCGCTGCCAAAAGCATCCAGCATCAGAAAGGGATCAAGACGCTGTTGCAGCTTACCAGTCAGCACACGGGTCAGCTTGACGCCTGCACCATCGGTCGTTGCGACTCCTTCGACGATACGTTCAATGCCGCGTGACTGGTTTTGTAGGTTTGC
>JANONO010000217.1:0-2773 GCA_031420875.1 Gallionellaceae bacterium
ACCAGCGAACCGTCAGGACGGCGTACGCCCTTGGCAGTACGCACCACGACTGCGCTATGCACCTCGCCTTTTTTAACTCGAGAGCGAGGAGCGGCATCTCTAATGCTGACTTTAATCACGTCGCCGATTCCGGCATAGCGCCGCTTGGAACCGCCCAGCACCTTGATGCACATAACAGTGCGAGCGCCCGTGTTGTCGGCAACAGTTAATACCGTTTGCATTTGTATCATTTTATTTAATCTCCAACTTTATCCGCATTATGGCGGCTAGTTTTGGAACCCGTTCGGGTTAAGCCGCCGAAAGCGGCAGGTAAAACGAATCAGCCCGCCGCATAAGCATACGACGATGAAACGAAGCCGCGCATTGTATTAGTATTCGGCATCACACACAAGCGAAAATACCGATTTTATTAATTAAATTCTGAGAAACTAAACCGGCCAGTTAAACGGCTTGGGATTTCTCCACCCGCTTGGTCACGCGCCAGCTCTTGGTTTTGGCGATAGGACGACACTCTTCAATAGAAACCAGGTCGCCCTCGCGAAACTCATTATTCTCATCGTGTGCGTGATATTTTTTTGATACCCGCAACACCTTGCCCAGCAACGGATGTTTGGTCTTGCGCTCAACCAACACCGTAACGGTTTTGTCCATTTTATCACTTACTACCGTGCCGGTCAGGGTACGCTTCACATTGGTTGCACTCATTGCTGCACACCCTTCCCGGTCATAGTTGTTTCGGTCATGATAGTTTTTACACGCGCGATGTCACGGCGCACTTTGAGCAGTTGGCTGTTATTCGGCAACTGCTGCGTTGCCATTTGCATACGGAGGCCGAATTGAGCCTTGGTCAAAGACAACAGTTCTTTTTCGAGATCTGCCGCTGATTTCGTTCTAAGTTCACTTACCTTCACGCTTGTTTTCATCAATCACGCCCCTATTTGTCTAGTCACGAACGAGGTAGCAATAGGCAATTTTGCCGATGCCAGACGGAACGCTTCGCGCGCAATCACTTCATCTACGCCGTCCATTTCATACAGCATCTTGCCCGGCCGAATTTCGGCAACATAGTACTCAGGATTACCTTTACCGTTTCCCATACGAACCTCAGCAGGTTTCTGCGAGATAGGCTTGTCCGGGAAAATACGAATCCAAATACGTCCTCCGCGCTTGATGTGCCGCGTCATGGCGCGACGTGCAGCCTCAATCTGACGCGCCGTCAAACGACCACGCGCCATGGCCTTGAGACCAAACTCACCAAAACTGACTTTATTGCCGCTGGTTGCAACACCGGTATTACGGCCTTTTTGCTCTTTGCGGTATTTTCTTCTAGCTGGCTGTAGCATGTTTTGCTCCCGACTTTCTTACTCGTTTTTCTGGCTCTGCTGTTGCTGGTGCAGCAACCTCTTCCACGCCTGTGTGGTCGCCTTTATATACCCAGACCTTGACACCAATGATGCCGTAGGTTGTCTTGGCTTCAGCAGTACCGTAATCAATATTTGCGCGCAGCGTATGCAATGGCACACGTCCTTCGCGATACCATTCGGTACGCGCAATTTCAATACCGTTCAAACGACCGGCACTCATAATCTTGATACCCAGCGCGCCCAAACGCATGGCATTCTGCATGGCCCGCTTCATAGCGCGGCGGAACATTATGCGTTTTTCCAGTTGCGAAGTGATGCTTTCAGCAATTAACTGGGCATCCACTTCCGGCTTGCGTACCTCTTCAATATTCAGCGCTACATCGGGCAAGCCCATGCGCTTTCTTAATTCAGCGCGCAGCGTTTCAATATCTTCGCCCTTCTTACCAATCACCACGCCAGGACGAGCGGTATAGATGGTGATCTTGGCATTTTTTGCCGGACGTTCAATGATGATTTTGGAAACACCCGCACCAAACAATCGTTTTTTTAGATATTCTCTGACCTCGATGTCCTTGAGCAACATGCCGGAAAAATTTTTGCTATTGGCATACCACTTAGAAGTCCAGTTTTTTTGTACGCTCAACCGGAAGCCGATTGGATGAATTTTCTGTCCCATACTCTGTTAGCTCCCGACGGTAATCACAATGTTGCAAGTCTGCTTCTCGATGCTGTTGCCACGACCCTTAGCGCGCGCCCGCATACGCTTGAGCGAAGCGCCCTCACCCACATAAATAGTGGTGATTCGTAGCTCATCTATGTCGGCACCATCATTATGCTCGGCATTGGCAATCGCTGATTCCAAACCCTTCTTGAGGATGCCTGCCGCTTTTTTTGGGCTGAAGGTCAGAAGATTCAAAGCCTGATCCACTGCTAGGCCGCGAATCTGATCCGCCACCAATCGGGTCTTTTGAGCCGAAATGCGGGCACCATTTACTTTTGCTGTTGTGCTCATCATATCTCCTTACTTCTTGGCCACGACTGCTTTTCGATCAGCAGCATGGCCCTTGAATGTGCGGGTCAAAGAAAATTCGCCCAGCTTATGCCCCACCATATTTTCGGAGATATAGACTGGAATGTGTTGCTTGCCGTTATGCACCGCAATCGTCAGCCCAACAAAATCCGGCAACACGGTGGAACGACGCGACCAGGTTTTTACCGGGCGCTTGTCGCTGGTCGCGCGCACTGCATCCACTTTTTTCTGCAAGTGGCTGTCAACGAATGGACCTTTTTTAATGGAACGTGCCATATTATTTACCCCTTAAACCTTGCCATTAAACTTGGAAGCGACGACGAACTATCATGCCGCTGGTACGCTTATTACGACGAGTACGGAAACCCTTGGCCGGCAC
>JANONO010000218.1:0-2295 GCA_031420875.1 Gallionellaceae bacterium
CCAGCTCCGCTACCTTGCGTCCATTACAGGTAAGATTTCCGCGCTTCTTCAGAGCTTCGGCTTTCTCCCACAAATCAGAACGGATTTTTTCACTGGCTTCCGGCAACGGCGTATCCAAGCTGATAAACATCGGATTGTCACGGAGCTCATCGGTCAACCTGGTGGCCTGGGCTATGGCATCTTGCACGATGCCGCTGCGCTGGTGTTGGTGATATTCGATCAGCGCCATATCCAGCCAGGCGCGCGCCTTGGACAGTGTGTAGCCATTGGGGCCGAGCGGGCCGAAGGCAAGTTTATCCACGCGGCGCTGGAGATGTTCGATGCGCTCCAGATCGGCTGGCGTGGTGGGACGGTTGCTGTCGGCCTGGGCGGCTAGGCTCAGTGCAAACAGGGTGGCCAAGAGGGCAAGTTTAAATAGGAGGGTAAGTTTAAGCATGATGTCCATTCCTTATGGTTGACGCAGGAAAGAGTCGTTATCGTTCAGATGCAGCGTGTCCTGATCAAACTTCATACGCAGGGTGATATAAAACCCCTGAGTGCGGTAGTTAGCACCGCTGAAATCTTGATCGTTAAAGCCGAGGATGTTGTAGCCGATGGCAGCCCAAGCGTTGTTCATAATCTTGTAGCCCAGTGACGCGCCCACACCGTAGTTTTTCACCTGTGCATTCCAGTTATGCAATTGATGAGCATGAACACCGGTATCCCATTTTTTGCTCAGGTCATATCGCAGCTCTATGCCGATCAAATCGGTGTAGCCGCTGTAGCGCGAGCGCTCGATATTATCCAGAATATATTTCGCGCCATATTGCAGCGCTACCTGCGTCCCTTGTTGCGGCATCCAGTTGGCATTGAAATTGTTAATGAGCTTACGGGTATGAATATTATCAACCGTGCCCGATACAAAATGCGTAGTGGCCTCATTGATGTAATCCAGGCGATTCAGCCATATCCAAGCACTGTCTGTTGGGCGGCGGGCGTATGAGAGACGAGTGCCGGATCGGCTCGTATGGCTGATGGTGGACTGGCTGGCTGTGTAGTCGAACCCAACGGCCAACACGCGGCCAGCGTCCAAATTGTGCTGCAAGCCGATCAGGAAGTTGAGGCGCTTATCAGTGCTGGATGTGCGCCGCTCGATGCGGCTGTTTGCGCCCCAGATGCTGTCATTGTAGTTCGCGCCAAAGTTAAGTGCAGTGTAATCGCCACTTCTGAAACCGGATGTCGGCGGAATCGAGTAATTGAGTGCTTGCTGATTGCTGTTGCGCAGTGTCTGTGCGCGATCCACGCCCGCATCGGCTTGCCAGAATTTGTTGATCTGCCAGCGCTGCACCAGACCAAGATTGGCATAAGTGCGTCCGCTATCTTGCGTAGTTTGATTGCCGAGCGAGGCCGACATTTCGCTGCCACTCCACGGCTTGGTACGCAGACCGGCGCTGCTCATGTTGGAAGCGTAGGTACTACTGCGCGCAAATTCCTGCTCGACAAACAGCTTGGTTTGCTCGGTTAATTTGTAATCCGCGCCCAGCCGGAGGCGGTTAGGAAAATCACTATTTTCTGATTTACCCACACCCACTTCAGTGTCGGCACGCAGGGTGAGGGTTTTATTGAATAGGCTATACCCCATCCCGGCCAGCGCTTGCTGACTGGCGCGAGTAGTGCCTAGGCCATTGTTGTCGCCCGCATAGCGCGCGCCAAGGTGGGAGCTTAGATCACCCAAGTTGTAGTTGATCTGTGCATCAGCCACATTACGTTGTGTGTTAATTGTGCTGAGCGTGTCCTGACGATAGGCTTGACCTTGCACCTGTACCGCATCAGAAATTTTTAAGCGCGCTTCGCCGCCAATCTTGCGTGTGCTGCTTTCACTGGCCGCTTGCTGACCCAAACCGAACTCACCCTCTTGTGCGCGCACATAAGCCTTGGCATCAAAATTATTGTCGTGGTGGGCGATTTCAGTTTTCCAGGCACGGCCTTCCGGCTTCAGGCCTAGCAGGGTCAGGTCGCGTTTGCTGCGCGCCAATTCGGCATTAACTTTTGTTTTGTCGCTTACTTGCCAAGTGGTATCGAGCCCTCCCAGATTGCCGCTAGCGCCTTCAGTGCCGTCCTGAATCAGCGTGGCGCCCATCTCGATTTGCTTGCTGGGCTGGACACTGACCCGACCACCCGCAGTGATATTTTCGTCACGCGGGTCTTTGGATTCATATTCGGCCACAATATAAATCGGGTTGAAATTAGCATCACGAGTCATCACTGGCTGCTTGAAGAAGAGCGTGCCCTTGATGGTGTCAATTTCGTAATCGA
>JANONO010000219.1:0-2376 GCA_031420875.1 Gallionellaceae bacterium
TGATGAGAGAGGCTTGGATCCGGTGGCGGCCTACGCTTCCTTGGCGGAAACATACCAGACACCGGCATTGCGCGGGCCATTCAACCTGGAAGCAAGGCGTGCGGCCGGGTTTAGTGCCAGCGAATTGTCGGCTTTGGTGGCGGGCAAATAACGAAGCTTGTGTCGCTTCTCAACAGCTAATGAAAAAAGGCGGCATATAGCCGCCTTTTTTAGTTCAGGCTGAAAAATATCAGTCGCGTTCACCACTGAACGCCATCAGCAGGCTCAACAGATGGATGAACAAGTTGTAGACGCTCAAAAACAATCCCATCGTCGCCATCACGTAATTGGTTTCGCCGCCATGCACGATCCGGCTGACGTCATACAGGATGTAGGCCGAGAAGATCAGCACGGCAATCGCGGAAATGGTCAGCGACATGGCAGGCACCTGGAAGAACAGATTAGCCAGCGAAGCGACAATCAGCAGCACCAAACCGATGAACAAGAATTTGCCCATGAAGCTGAAATCTTTTTTGGTCACCGTGGCCAGGGTGGCTAAACTAAAGAAAATCAGCCCAGTGCCGCCAGCCGCCATGCCCACCAGTTGCGCGCCATTGCTCAATTGCAGCGCCGTTTGCAGTATGGGCCCCAAGAACACGCCCGCGACAAAGGTAAAGCCCAGCAACATGGCGATGCCCCATACACTGTTGCGTAGCGCACTAACCGCGAACAGCATCCCCATCATGACCGCGAACATCAGCAGCGGTGCCATGATGGGGAATTGCGCCATGAATGAAAAGTTCGTTGATAAACCAACGAAGGCACCAATGATGGTGGGAATCATGGTGAGCGCCAGCATCATATAAGTGTTGCGCAGCACCTTGTTTTGTTCCAGCCCCAGTGAGACGGGTTGCGAAATAGATGGGTATTGCATAATGGCTTCTCCTTAAAAAATTACTCAACTTAACGAACGTACAGGATACATACATGGGGTAAAAATTGCAAATTGCAACCCCAGCAAGCCGACTAGGCGCCACCCATCCAACGCCGAATTTCGGTATAAGGCACTACGTCGTATTCGCTGCGCCGTTGTGCATCACTGCCGCCGTAAATTAACGCCGCACCCGCGACGCGCTGCCCCAACCCGCGCCGAATGTTAGCAATAGTACGCATGGCATCGCTGGACACCGTCTGTGCGGACTTGATCTCAGCAAGTGTAATCGCCGCACCATATTCCAGCACCAGATCGGCCTCGTTGCCTGCGCTGTCCCGGTAAAAATGCAGATCAGGGTGCTCGCCCGCATTGTGAAAAGTTTTCAGCACTTCGAGCACAGCCAGATTTTCGAACAATAAGCCGCGCAGCGGATGTGCGGCAAGATGCTCGTGCTGTTTGATCCCTACCAGCCAAGCGGCCAAGCCGACATCGTAAAAATATAACTTGGGCGACTTGATGAGGCGTTTGCCGATATTGGCAAACCAAGGCGGTAAACGAAATACGATAAAGGAGGCCTCCAGCAAGGTGATCCATTCGCGTGCGGTATGCCCGGACACGCCCACATCCGCCGCCAGACTTTGCAGATTGAGCACCTGCCCCACGCGCCCAGCAGCCAACCGCACAAAGCGTTCAAACTGGACGATATTGCGCAACTGCACCACCTCGCGCAAATCACGCTGGACATAGGTCTCAAAATAATCCCCCAGCGCCATGGCGGGATCAATCCCATCCGCATGGATGCGCGGATAGCCCCCGCGATGTAGCAGAGCATCGGTGTCCAGCCATGTAACTGCGGCCAACTCGGCGATGGAAAGCGGCAACAGCTTAAGCAACGCCGTGCGCCCGGCTAGCGATTGTGAAATGTGACGACTGAGATCGAACTGGCGGCTTCCGGTCAGAATGTAACGCCCGGCAGCTTTGTGCTCATCCACGTCAACCTGAATCCACGACAACAAATCAGGAACCCGCTGCACTTCGTCAATCACCGCGCCATCCGGGAACTGCGCCAGAAAACCTTGCGGATCGCCACGGGCGAACTCCCGCACGTCCGGCTGCTCCAGATTGGCATAAGGCTTATTTGGAAACGCCATGCGGCAAAGCGTTGTTTTCCCCGACTGGCGAGGGCCGGTGACCGTTACCACCGGCATCTGCCGGGCGCGGGCTTGCAAGACGGGAAGGAGGTGTCGTTCAAACATAATGAGCTAATTATTGCATAATTGAACTACTACTTCAATATTGCAATAATTAACTACGCGTTTAAAAACGCCATTTAATGGGTGCAAAACACATCGCGCATCATCTCAACCAACTTGAGCGTACGCGGGTCACCGATACGATAATAAACTCGGTTGGCATCCTTGCGCGTAGCCAGTACGCCTTTGTCGCGCAGGATGGCGAGATGC
>JANONO010000220.1:0-10583 GCA_031420875.1 Gallionellaceae bacterium
AAACTCTGGATTTTTACCGCAAGAACGCACATGGCTGACCGAATTATTTAGTGAGGTTGGGTTCGTGGATGTATTTCGCAGCCTCTATCCTGAACTGGAAGCCTACACTTGGTGGTCCAACCGCGGTCAGGCTTGGGCAAAAAATGTAGGTTGGCGGATTGACTATCATGTTGCCACGGCCGGGATTGCTCACGCTGCAAAAGTGGCAAGCATCTATAAAGAACAGCGGTTTAGCGATCATGCTCCATTAACGGTAGATTATGGACATCTCTAAGAATATAGGGCATCTCTAAAAATCCAAACTCCATCGCGATACTGTGTTGCGCACAAAAAATTACTCCTTACATATCACCCATATGCGGCATCGCAGTTTTTTGCTCACGCCTTGTCTCGCTTATAACCAGCCACTTAGCTACCGCCTTTTGGTAGCTTAGTGGAATGGCTAGTTGAATTTTTAGAGACACCCTATAGCACCCCCTCCGCTCCCCGTGCGATGGACTTGATCTGGCATAGAAACTGCTTCCACCTTAGGTGCGGGTAGGCGTACTATGAATATCTCAATGAATCTGAGCGGTTAGGAGGAAGACGCGGGTTTATTTCTGCAAAATATGAACGTTTTGTGACACATCAAGACCTATTACCCATAGATACACTGGAACGGAGAACGAAATGGCAATGGCTGCAATTAAAAAATCAGTAGATCCACTAGATGTTAGTAATGGGGATGAATTGCTCCGGGATATTCTTCATGGCGTGGCTCAGCAATTGGCTAGACAGCATAATCCGCAGATAGTGGAAACGGTGATGCGTGATATTGAGAAACAATTTGGGGGGGTGCGCATTACGGGCTTTTTGCCGATTCTGATTATGAGGGAGGCATCTGAAAGGCTTAGGAAGTTAGAACCTAAAAAAATAGAACCGGTTCTTCCTGTTGCAGAGAGCGTCAAGCTGGATTTTTTGCGATTTGAATTTAAGTACATTCTTGGCGAGAATCTGCGTGACCGCATAGAGAAAGATATTAAACATTTTGCAACTCTGGATCCCTATGTTGCAAGCAAAGAAGATCGCAGTTATATCGTTCGCAGCCTCTATTATGACGACCAAGCCTTTTCGAATTACCATCAAAAAAATGACGGCTTGCTGAAGCGTGCAAAATTTCGTCTGCGCACCTATACCAACAATCCCGAAGATTCCTGCAAAACTTATCTTGAAATAAAAGGCAGATACAATTCGCTGGTTTTCAAGCATCGAGTCGGTTTCAATGCCTCTGTATCCAGCAGTACTTTTGCGGGTTGCGGCGATATTACGAGTGAAATTTCCGCTACCATCAACCAATCCCCTGTAGCAGAGCAATTTAGATATGAGCTGGAACGAAAGAAATTAATGCCGATCATGCTTATAGACTATATCCGTAGGCCCTATATTTCAAAGTATGACCCGGAATTCCGCTTGACTTTTGATGACCATCTACACGGGACGATTACGAACCGCCTATTTCCTGACCCTACACAAGATCGTAGAATTCTTCCTGGATACACCGTTCTGGAAATTAAATTCAGGGATCGTATTCCATTGTGGTTTCATCAAATAATCAAAAACTATAGCTTGGAGCGAAAATCTATCTCCAAGGTATGTAAGGGTATGGAGGTATGTAACATGGTATCCTGTGTTGATTGAGGCCACCTTTAAAAATCCAAACTCCGTCGTGATACTGCGTTGCTCTAAAAATTTTAACACTTACATATCAAACATATGCGGCGCGCTAAAATTTTTCTCGCGCCTTGTCTGACTTAGGATTTTGAATTTTTAGAGGTGGCCTTAGTTTTTCCCATCCCAAAGAATAACCATCCATGACCATCGAAAACACCACCCCTGATTTACAAAGTATCGAACAGTTATTGATTTCTTCCATGCGTGGCGGGGCTTATTCTCCTGTAGAAATACTATTGAACATGATCCTGGCTATGCTCCTCGGCCTTTTGCTAGCCAGTGTTTACCGCTATACCCATAAAGGCCTGTCCTATTCACAGTCCTTTACCCTGACTATCGTTTTTGTCACGGTCATTGTCGCCATCACATTAATGGCTATCGAATCCAGCTTGGCTAGAGCCTTCGCCTTAGTGGGTGCGATGTCAATCATCCGCTTCCGTACGGTAGTCAAAGATACCAAGGATACAGCCTACGTGTTTGCAGGTTTGGCAGTGGGCATGGCCGCCGGCACAAGCAATTATTTGCTCGCCTTAGCAGCCGGTGGCTTTATATCTATAGTTGCACTCATACTCCATAAAACCAATTTTGGCGCTGCCTCCAAAGGTGATGTGATATTACGTTTTACCTTTGACAAGAATCAAGATAACAAGAAATACCAGGATATATTGAACAAGTTTTGCAAAGGGGTCGTGCTGTTGCATACGGAGTCGTTCGGTAATGGCCAATTTTTAACCATGAGCTACAATGTCTCACTCAAAGGAAATACCAATCCCAATAAGATTAGCAGCGACCTCAGCTCGGTGGCAGGCATTTCAGATGTAAGCGTTATTGCAGCCGTAACCGATGTCGATTACTAGTTGCGTTATTAAGGCCACCTCTAATAATTCAAACTCCGTCGCTGCCTGGTTTTTTGCCTTATCATGAAATGTTCAAAAAAAATGCAATCCTTCATTTATGTAGGCATTGCTATCGGCATAGGAGCATTCATTATGCTTTTTGCCCTGACCAAGGAAGAAAATAACAAAGACTCAGAAATTGTCGCTAGCCTGCCTAACAGTGATGAGAATTTCAAAAAAATAGATGAAGTTTCCGGCATCGCGATAGCAGGTTTTCGTGACGAAAACGGTTCTCCGCTACTCTGGGCGCACAACGAAACGACTTCGCATATCGCCTTAATTTCCACCAGCCCTAGCAACAGATTTTATCTTGGCGCAATCACGATGCCTGGCAAAAAAACTCGCGATGCCGAGGATATTGCTACCGTGCAAGATCAAGGAAAGGGGGTCATCTACCTGGCGGATGTGGGTGCCAACAGAAAAGACAGGCCTGCTTGTGTGCAGTACGCGCGCAAGAAAGACCACCCGTCCCAGTGCAGCGTGCTGAATACCATCGTGCTGCATACCGATAGAAAATCGGCCGGGGACAATAAAACAAATCAGGAAGCCTGTTTAGCGCGGGGCATAGACTGGGTGTGGCTGGATGAAACCGATTATCTCCCTCCTGGAGCGCATCCTGCTATCCGACGCATTCCTGAACCGACTTACACAGAAGCCTTGCGCGGAAAACTGGTGGTGGATACCGACATTATTGAATTTGAATATCCTCGGCTCTGCGGTGACAAAGTTTGCCGCGAGCTGGCAGGAAATAAAATGTCTGATATTGCTCAGGCCTACAACACCGAGTCTTTAGCCGTCGTTGTTGAACCAGATCATAGCCACACTGCGTACCTGTTTAGCAAGGCACCGCTCATGCTTGCCTCTCATCTGAAAAAACAACATCCGGAGGCAGCATCCTGCAAGTTCGGTAGTGATGCTTTATCGGATGTGTTCAGAATCCCCAATATTGATTCTTTATCTCCCCAGGGTTTGCATCAGGCTGAGTATGTGGCGACATTGGATTTTTCCAAATTTGTAGGCGCGGCCGATAACGAGAGGGCGTATCGTGCCACCGCCGCAAATTTTCTACGGCTTTCCGACAGCCAGGGTTTGCTGCTCCTCAGGACAAATCAATCGGCCTACAAATGGGCGGTATCACTGACCACTGAGAACAAAATAAATTCTAAAGCAGTGTTTGATATCGCTGGGGCTCTAAAAAATATTAAACCTCTCCTCGCCGCAGATCCATCGGTCAACAAAATGCAGGGGGTCAGTAAGAAAAATCAAGAAGCGGCGGCTCAATTAGATGAGAACACCATCTATTACATGGGCGAATGCAAAGGGTTGCCTAAATGCGGCGTGGCCATGGTGCGCGACATCCACCCTTAATTTGGCCGGAGATATTGACGGCAATGGTGACCACAGACTTAGAGGCGGCCTACAATGAAAAAAATAATATTTATATTCTCGCTGGTTGGCGGATTGGCGATGCCGCTTGTGGCCTTAGCGGACAATGCCAACATCACGTTCTACGGCAAAATTAACGTCGATGTTGAATCCGTCAAAAGCGACATCGTTGCCAATCCGGAGATAACTCCTACCAGTATGACGCGTGTGCAATCCAACTCTTCACGTTTTGGCTTCAAAGGCAGTGAAGACCTTGGCGAGGGTTTGCAGGCCATTTACCAATTCGAAGCACAGATAGATTCTGTTGATGACGAAAATTCTAAAACCCCATTCAACGATGTGCGTAATAGCCGCATCGGTTTAAAAGGTAACTTTGGCACTCTGTTCGCCGGTAATTGGGATACGCCTTACAAAACCGTGCATAAAAAAATTGAGGTGTTTGACAAAACTAAAGTGTTTTCGACAACAAACCTGGCGGGTGTAAGCGACACAGGTAAGAGCTACAATACACGCCAAAACAACGTGATCCAATATTGGACTCCCAATGTAAGCGACTTCACTGGACAAGTTTCTTATGCATTGGATTCAGAAAAAACAGCAACAAGAAACCAGACCTCAATATCGCTGTCCACTGCATATGAAAGCGACAGACTGTTCGCTGGCCTCGGCTATGAAAAACGCGCTGATCAAACCACTACAACCAAATCTGACAGCGCTGCGCGTTTGCTTGGCGCATTCATGTTCACCGATGGTCAAATCGGCGTAATGCTGGAACGGTTGGCTATTGCTGAGACACTCACTACGACCGCTACACAAAGAAATCTAGAATTGATTGCGCTATACAAGATCGGCAAGAACGCTCTGGCGGTTGCTTACGCAAAGAATGGCAACTATAACGGTGTACCCAACACTAGCGCTAAACAACTTGCTCTGCGCTATGGATACAACCACTCCAAGCGTACCGAATTATATGCCGCATATACTTCGCTCCGTAACGATACGGATGCTGACTACGGCTTTTATCCAAAATCTGCAACTGGCTCCAAGCAGGCCGCCTTGGGCTTCGGCATGATCCACTCGTTCTAAAAACAAAAGCTAAAGGCAGCCCGCTCTATAAATTTTCTCCCTCGTCGCCTTAGCCAAACCTGAGCAATGGATATTATCAATTTGCCCAACATGACTTATAGGCATCTCCTAACTAGGGTTTACGCGAGTTTGTAATAAGTATAATTGTCATGTTAAAATTAAATGTTGAACGGTGTATGACGTGAAGCTGGATTTGTTGTGCCGCCCGGCACTAGCTAAATTAGAAAATACAGAAATGGAAGGGTTGGGAATGAAACGAACGACATGGGACAGGCTTGTATTGCACATTTTGATGCTAGATAGTCGGGTAGTGGGCAATGTTGGGAGGGGAAGATGATACCTGAGATCGGTAATTTTTCCCTGATGCTGGCGTTGGTATTAGCGCTGATGTTGGGTGTGCTACCCATACTGGGCAGCTTGACGGGTAATCAACGTCTGATGGATGTGGCTAAGCCAGCAGTCTTTGGGCAGATGGCTTGTGTCATTATTGCCTTCGTCACTTTCGCCTATTCTTTTATTTATTACGATTTTTCGGTTAAATTTGTCGCGCAGCATTCCAACTTGCTATTACCGCTAGAATATCGTATCGCTGCGGTGTGGGGCGGGCATGAGGGCTCGTTGCTGCTGTGGATGCTGATGTTGGCGGGCTGGACAACAGCGGTGGCTTTGTTCAGCAAGCGTCTGCCGCAAGAGATGGTGGCACGTGTGTTAGGTGTGTTGGGCTTGGTCAGCGCAGGTTTCATTTCTTTCATACTGTTTACCTCGAACCCGTTTGAACGCTTGCTGCCAGCAGCACTGGACGGTTTCGATCTCAATCCGCAGTTGCAGGATTTTGGCATGATTATCCATCCGCCCCTGTTGTATATGGGTTATGTCGGCATGTCGGTGGCCTTCGCTTTCGCCGTCGCGGCGCTTATCGGTGGTCAGTTGGATGCTGCCTGGGCGCGCTGGTCGCGGCCATGGACTACGGTGGCATGGATGTTTCTGACCTTGGGCATCATGCTCGGAAGTTGGTGGGCTTATTACGAATTGGGTTGGGGCGGTTGGTGGTTCTGGGATCCAGTTGAAAATGCATCCTTCATGCCTTGGCTGGTCGGCACGGCATTGATTCACTCGCTAGCAGTCACAGAAAAGCGCGGTGCTTTCAAGAGTTGGACTGTGATACTGGCTATTAGCGCTTTCTCGTTGAGCTTGCTGGGTACTTTCCTGGTGCGTTCCGGTATTTTGACGTCGGTGCATTCTTTTGCATCAGATCCAACTCGCGGCTTATTCATTCTGATTTATATTTGCGTGGTGGTCGGTGGTTCGTTGATATTGTTTGCTTGGCGCGCACACAAAGTGGGAATGGGCGGCGGGTTTGAGGTGGTTTCGCGTGAATCCATGCTATTGCTGAATAATGTGTTGCTGGTCGCCGCCACGGGTACCGTATTCCTCGGTACGCTCTACCCTCTGTTCCTGGATGCGCTGAACCTAGGCAAAATATCGGTCGGCCCTCCTTATTTTGAGGCGGTATTCGCGCCGGTGATGATGCTGGCTGTTTTCGCCATGGGCTTTGGCCCGTTCGCTCGTTGGAAGCAGGATACGCTGGCGCAAATTTTAAAGCGGGTATGGCCTTGGTTAGTGGCCAGCATCGCTTTAGGTTTGCTTATTTCCTACCTGTTTGGCCGTTGGTCGGCGCCGATCGTGGCAGGAGTTTCGTTGGGGATGTGGGCAATTCTTTCAGGTTTAGCTTACTTGATAGCGCGAGTGCGCGAATTGTCTGGAGCGAATGGTGCATGGGCAAAATTACGCGCCACCTCACGCGCCACCTATGGCATGTTGTTGGCTCATGCCGGCATGGGTGTGTTTGTTCTGGGAGTGACTTTGGTCAACGGTTTCCAAAACGAGACCGAAGTTCGTATGCGCACCGGCGACACCGCCACACTGGATGGTTATGTATTTAAATTTCACGGCGTGCGGGAAGTGCAAGGGCCGAACTATGTTGCGGCTCAGGCTAAGGTAACGGTTACTCACGGCGGCGACGAAGTTGCTACGCTGTATCCAGAAAAGCGAAAATATACCAAGCAGGCCTCGGCCATGACTGAAGGAGCCATAGACTCCAGTCTGTTCCGCGACGTTTACCTAGCACTGGGTGAGCAAGTAGGCATGGATGTGTGGATCATGCGTATTCTGCACAAGCCTATGGTTTACTGGATATGGGGCGGGGCTTTTCTGATGGCGTTGGGCGGTTTGCTGGCTATATGTGATCGTCGCTATCGCTTGCCCTTGTCATCAAAATCCGGGGCATCAAAATCAGCGCCGGCTAAGCCAGCACTCTAAGGGGAAGCTAGATGAAACGTGCTTTTATCCCTTTAGTGATTTTTGTTTCCCTAGTTGTTTTCCTGTGGATTGGGTTGTCGCTCAATCCTAGGGAAGTGCCTTCTCCCCTTGTTGGCAAACCAGCACCAATGTTCAGGCTTCCTCAGTTGCATGATGCATCCCAGACTATTTCCCCAGAAGATTTGCTGGGCAAGGTTTGGCTGCTTAATGTTTGGGCCTCATGGTGTGAAACCTGTTTGCAGGAGCATCCCTTGCTGGTGGCGATGGCGCAGCGCAATATCGTGCCGATTTACGGGTTGAACTACAAAGATAAACGTGAGGATGGCATTGCCTGGCTTAACAATCATGGCAACCCCTATGTTCTGGCAGCCTATGATAGAGCGGGTAAGGTCGGCATCGACTGGGGAGTTTATGGTGTGCCTGAAAGCTTTCTGGTTGACAAAGCCGGCATCATCCGCCACAAGGTAATCGGGGCGATTAAGCCTTCAGATATGCAGCAGCTTATGGCACTTATTAAGGAGCTGAACGGTGAGTAAGAATTTATTTTTAGTCCTGCTACTTTCCTTGCCGCTACCATTGGCTCATGCGGGCGAAGCGAAGCCGACCGCAGAAGACCCCGTGTTAGAAAAGCACGTCATGGCCTTGTCACACAAATTGCGCTGTCTGGTTTGTCAGAATCAGACCATTGCTGACTCTAATGCCGAGCTCGCAATTGACCTCAGGAATCAGGTGCGCGAAAAACTGAAACAGGGTGAATCTGATGAGGCGATATTAAGTTATATGTCTAGCCGTTATGGCGACTTCATACTGTTTCAGCCTATGGTAAAGTCCACTACCTGGCTGCTCTGGTTCGGGCCGTTGCTGTTGGTACTGCTGGGTATTTGTGTGCTGATTTTCATGCTGCGTCAGCGCCGTAAATTGATGCAAAAAGTGCAGAATATAAGCGACGAGGATCATGCTCGTGCAGCTTCGCTGTTGTCTGAAAAAATATAGGGGGGTTGTTCATGATCGTTTTTTGGGTAGTCGTAGCCATTATGATTGCGGGTGCGTTATTGCTTTTGTTGCCGCCATTGCTAGGGCGAGGGCATAGTGCAGCATCTGCTACTCGCTCGGAGGTCAATCTATCCGTGTATCGCGATCAACTGAGTGAGTTGGATGCGGATTTAGCAACGGGCACATTGGATGAAGCGCAGCATGCCAGTGCACGGAGCGATTTAGAAAAGAGAGTTCTGGAAGATTCAGACGTAGTTGACAGCCCAGCAACTCAAGCAAGCGGAAGCCGTTGGCCCATTATTGTGGTGGCTATTGCAGTGCCGCTACTGGCGGTATCATTGTATTTATTGCTGGGCACACCAGAAGGATTGGAGCCACAGCCGCAGGCAGATGAAGCCACCCAAGCGCACCCCACCACACCTGAGCAAATTGAAGGAATGGTGGCCAAATTGGCAGAAAAACTTAAGTCCGAGCCGGATAATGCTGAAGGCTGGATGATGCTTGCCCGCTCTTATACTGCCCTGCAACGTTACACGGATGCTAGCGCTGCCTATGCTCGTGCAGTGGAATTGGTGCCGAACAATCCATTCTTACTGGCTGATCACGCTGATCTATTGGGTATGGTCAAACGGACACTACAGGGTGAGCCGGAAAAATTCATTATGATGGCACTAAAAAATGACCCAAATAATATTAAAGCCTTATCGCTGGCTGGCTCTGCGTCTTTTGAGCGTCAAGATTACCGTGGTGCTATAAAGTGGTGGGAAAAAATACTTAAGTTGGTGCCGCCGAATTCCAGAGGGGCAACCTCAACGACTACCAGCATTAATGAGGCACGAGCAAAGGCAGGGATGCAACCCATGAGCACTCAAGCGGCTGATCAGAAAACTTCATCTGCAACTGGAATTTCTGGTAAGTCGGTTAGCGGAACAGTAAAAATAAGTTCAGCACTCAGGTCACAGGTTGAGGGTACAGATTCAGTATTTATTTTTGCCAGATCAGCCGAGGGGCCGCGTATGCCGCTGGCAGTGATACGCAAAACGGTGAAGGATTTGCCGCTAACCTTTAAGCTGGATGACAGCATGGCCGTCATGCCAAGTTTGAAATTATCTACCGTGGCTAGAGTTATAGTGGGTGCGCGCATATCGAAATCGGGTAATGCAAGCCCTACTCCGGGGGATTTGGAGGGGTTGTCACAACCTGTTCAGGTTGGTGCAAAGGGTGTAGTCATTACAATTGATTCAATAGTTAAATAAGATAGCCCCTTCACTTTATGGATAGAGTGGAGATATGGGCAGACTAACAGCAAGGAAAGATCAACAATGAATAAGTCAACAATAGCAATGCTGACAGCCGCCTTATTAATTGGAGGTTGTGGCAAAGGTGGTTCGGGTACAGAGGTCGCTGTAAATGAAACGACTGCCCAGATGCCAGTGCCGGGATTTCAGGAAACGCAAAAATTTTGTACCCAGTGCCATGCTTTACCCAGCCCAGGCCAACATCATCCCGCTGCTTGGCCAGGTATCGTGACACGAATGGAAGGGCGTATGATTGAAAGTAAAAGACCTATGCCGAATCAAGCAGAGCGTGAAGCCATTATTGGCTATCTGCAAAGTGGTTGGCAAAAATGAAAAATTTCCCCTTGGGAGTCAGATAGACCCCCGGGGGAATCTCTGCTTCTGGTTTAGTCGTCCCTGTTCTGCAACGCCCCCCTAGAATAACTGCACATCCACCATAGCTCCCGGTACGCTATTTCCTTGTGTATCAGGCAGAACGATAAAACAGTTGGCCTTGCTCATTGAACTGAGTATGCCAGAACCTTGCTCTCCCGTAGTACACACCGTCCATCCGCCATTTTCATCTTGGCTGAGGATGCCGCGCTGAAATTCGGTGCGTCCTGGAGTCTTTTTAATCGCGCTGACGCAAGTTACCTTGAAAGTAAAAGTAGGCTTGGATTGTTGTCCCATGAGCACTTGTAGCGCGTCGTGTACCAATTGCTGAAAAGTCACCATGACGGCTACTGGATTGCCGGGCAAGCCGAAGAAGTGACATGCCCTGTGTTTCCCATCCGCACTTAACTTTCCAAATGCGAACGGTCGCCCCGGCTTCATGGCAATTTTCCAGAATACTACTTCGCCGATTTCTGCCAGCAGTTGCTTGACGTAATCAGCCTCGCCGACCGACACTCCGCCG
>JANONO010000221.1:0-3356 GCA_031420875.1 Gallionellaceae bacterium
GTTACGAACCCTACACGGCGAACACCGCCGTGACCGGCATCGGCAGCGCGAATCTGACGATACCCACTGCCCCGACCGCCACAGCCCCGGTGCAGTTGAAGACCCAACGCAAAAGCGTTGGCCTCGGCTTGAACAAATGGATGGTAGGCGGTTTTGATGTGCAGGTGAATTTCCGTAACGAAGAGAAGGATGGGGAGCGCCTGTTTGCCCGCGGTACGGCAGGAGGTGTCGGGAATTTTGTGTTCGCGCCTGAACCTATCCATTCCACCACACGGCAGATCGAGGCCACTCTGGGCTATACCGGCGAGCGCTTGCAACTCTCAGGAGGTTATTACGGCACTAGATATGACAACAAGAACCCGGCGCTGAACTTCATTGGCGGTGTCAGCCCACTTTCTACCTTCACCCCGATTGGACTGCCGCCCGACAATCAGTCGCACCAATTACACCTTTCCGGTGGCTACAATTTTACGCCGACCACACGCAGCAATTTCAAGGTCGCCTACACCAAGGCGACCCAAGATGATGCTTTTATCTCTGGCATCAATGTTCAGCTCGCACCCGGAATCGGCACCAGTCTGGATGGTCGCGTTGATACGACTCTGGTGCAAGCGGGCATCACGGCTAGGCCGATGTCCAAGCTTACGCTGCTGGCCAGCCTGCGCTATGAAGATCGGGACGATCAAACCCCGGTACGGCTTTACAGCACGCTGGCTGGCACCACCCATAACGGCGAAAACGAGCCCCGCTCCATCAAGAAGACCAGCGGTAAGCTGGAAGCTAGCTATGCTTTGCCGATGAGCTTTCGCTTGACTGGCGGCATGGATTACGATGAAAAAAAGCGCAATGCTTCCCCGGTTCGTATCGTTAGCCATCGGGACAAGACCGACGAAACCTCGTATCGCGTCGAATTGCGACGCTCCATGTCCGAGACCGTGACTGGCGCGCTGGCTCATGTGAAAAGCGACCGTGGCGGTTCGGATTTTTTGACCACGGTATTGAATAACGGCTCCATAGGCAGCAATCTTATCGCCCCGATCCATCTCGCCGATCGCAAGCGCGACAAGGTGCGCCTGTCGGTGAACTGGATGCCGACCGAGCCGCTGTCGCTACAGTTTATGCTGGAAGAAGCCCAGGATAAATATAGCGCAAGAGACGCGCTGGGGCCGCAGCAAGGCAAGGCGCAGAGTTATTCTATTGATGCTTCCTATGCCTTCTCCGACGCGTGGCAGGCAACGGCGTGGGCTTCCCGCAACAATACCCGGATCGATCAATCCTCACGAGCCTCTGCACAAATCTGGGTTGCCGCGTTGCGGAATCGCGGTGATGCTTTTGGCCTAGGTGTGGTGGGCAAGCCGAATTCGCGGTTGGAAATCGGCGCCGACCTGAGCCATTCCGACATCACCGACGAATACCGGCAACAAGCCTTTAGTGGCGCGGCTATCACGGTGCTGCCCGATATTTCCACCAAGCTGACCAGCCTGAAGCTGTTCGGGAAATACGCGATACAAGAGAATACCGGTGTGCGCCTCGATTATATCTATGATCGTTTTAGCACCGATGACTGGAGCTGGACGTCCTGGACCTACACCGATGGCACACAGATGACCCAAAGCTCGACCCAGAAGGTTCACTTTCTGGGCTTATCGGGCTACTACAGGTTTTAGAACGCTGGTGAGAGGCGCTGCATAACGCGGGGGAACAAACCATGTTAAAAAACACTTGGACGGCATTAAACCGGCGTTGTGCCACTTGTTCTAGGGTAACGCTGGGTGTAGGGATTGCTCTAATTGTGTTGATTGTCGTTGGGCTGTTGATGGCTGCTGGCGCTGCCGGGCTGGCTTGGACCAGCACCGAGAAGTTCTGCATCGGCTGCCATGAAATGCGCGACAATCCCTACGCCGAGTTCAAGGACACCATACACGATAAAAACCGCAGTGGTGTGCGCGCCATCTGCTCCGATTGTCATGTGCCGCGCGAACCGGGCGCGATGCTGAAACGCAAGGTGGAAGCGACTTTCGAGCTATACGGTCACTTTATCAGCGGCGTGATTAACAGCAAGGAGAAATATCAAGCACGTCGCGCCGAGATGGCGAAAAAAGTATGGGTACGCATGAAAAAAACCGACTCGCTCGAATGCCGCAATTGCCATAGCGAGAATGCAATGGATAACGACAGGCAGAGTGAGAAGGCACAGAGCGCTCACGCACAAGGCAAGAAAGAAGGCATGACCTGCATTGATTGCCATTATGGCATTGCACACCAAGAGCCGGAAGGCTCTGGGCCGCAGGAAATGCAAATAGGCAAGGATTACTAGCCACACCCGCAGCGCCTTTGCTAACGCGAATTGGAATTCATCATAAATAATAGAAAGGAAAAAACATGAAAAAACTGACAAGCACGATTATTCTGGCGGGTCTCTGCGGCGGTATGGCGGAGATCGTGTGGATCACTATCTATAGCACCGTGATGCCAATCAGCGGCATGGAAGTCGCGCGGCAAATCACCGCGAGCGTGTTGCCGTCACTCGCAGATACATCCGCTGCTGCGCCCATCGGCATTGCCGTGCATCTGCTTCTTTCGTTCTTGCTGGCGGGAGTTTTCGCTATAGTGGTCTGGTTGCCTTTCTCCCGGAAGCTGCAGTTTGCACGGGCGATGCTGATTGCCGTGGCTGCGCTGAGCGGTGTATGGGTAGTCAATTTTTTTGTGATCTTGCCAGTGATCAATCCGGTATTTGTTGATCTGATGCCCTATGCCGCGTCGCTGTTCTCAAAAACGCTTTTCGGTATTGGCATGGGATGGGGTCTTGCTTATTCGGATGGGCGCAACACGGAATTGCTGGCCTGCACACGTATGACTGCAACGTGATCCTAAAAGCCGTAGTTCAAGCCACAAAGATCACAGAGGACTCAGAGAAAATGCAGGTTTCACACACTCTTAATGTTTGCCCGATGAGTAAGCAGGTCATTAACGACAACCCATTATTTTTTCTCTGCGAACTCTGTGCTCTCTGTGGCCAACTGCTTTTTCTAGGATTAACGGACAATAAATGCCACGCTCCAATCTGATTCAATCTCTCTCAACTATCGTTGGCGGCGACGCGGTTCTAATTGGTGCGTTGGCCGCGCCGCATTACAGTGATTGGCGCGGGCGCTATTCCGGCACTGCATTGGCGGTGGCGTTTCCATCAGACACACAGCAAGCCGCCGAGATCATCAAGCTATGCGCGGCACATAAAACCGCCATCGTGCCGCAAGGCGGCAACACCAGTCTGAGCGGCGCATCCGTGCCACTGCCACAAGGCGAACAGATCGTACTGAATCTGTCGCGCATGAATAAAATTCGTGCCGTGGATG
>JANONO010000222.1:0-3151 GCA_031420875.1 Gallionellaceae bacterium
CGACAAGGCAATGCTGTTCAAGACCTTCGTCAAAGTGCTGGCGCAGCGGCATGGCTTGATGGCAACCTTCATGGCGAAATGGTCGCAAGATTATCCGGGGCAAAGCGGACATATCCATTTGTCGCTGCGTAACAAGAAGGACAATAGCTCAGCGTTCTACGATGCCAAACAGAAGCTCACCATGAGCAAGACCCAGCGACATTTCATGGCGGGCGTGCAGCGCCTGATGCCGGAATTCATGGCGCTATATGCTCAGACGGTCAACAGCTATTCGCGCCTGGTGCCCGGTTATTGGGCGCCGCTGGATGCCACCTGGGGCGTTGAAAATCGCACCACCGCCCTGCGGCTGATTTCTGGCTCTGAAAAATCGCAACGGGTCGAAGTGCGTATCGGTTCAGCCGATGCCAACCCGTATCTGGCATTGGCTGCCGCGCTCGGATCGGGGTTGGAAGGCATCACCCAAGGCTGGGAGCCGGAACCCTTGGTAGAGGGCAATGCCTACGCACAAAAATTTCCTGCGGCGCTGGCGCTGCCGAATACCCTGTGGGATGCGGCGCAACGGCTCAAGGCATCCGCAGTTGCACGCAAGCTGTTTGGCGAGCCATTCGTCGAACACTATGCCGCGACCCGCGAATGGGAAGAGCGCCAGTTCCGCAGGCATGTTACGGATTGGGAGTTGGCGAGGTATTTCGAGATTATTTAAAGCCCTTGTAAAAAAACAAAACCATTTCAATGACTGCTTCCAGTCAAACTAATGTCATGTGTGTCTGATTGCTTGTCATGAGCCGACATTCGAGGACATCCTTCAATTTAGACAGCAAGGCTATTGCATATAGCCATATTTGTGTGTATATTTAACTTACCATGCGATACAGCTACGACCCGGAAAAGAAGGCTTCTAACTTGAAAAAGCACGGGCTGGATTTTGACGATGCCAGGAGCGTGATTGAAAGCGGAGATACTGTAACCTTTGAGGATAGGCGCTTTGACTACGGCGAAGTACGTTACCTCACGCTAGGACTGTTAGATGGTGAGGTTGTAATAATAGCTACAGCGGAAACAGACAAAACGATACGCATTATTTCGATGAGAAAGGCGGTCAAAAATGAGCAAAAAATCTTCTATGAAAATCGCTGATGACGCACCCATTACACAGGCTGATCTTGACAGCGGGAAACTCATATTACGCAAGCGAGCGGCAGGCGGTGCGGTACTGCCTGCCAAGCGCAGGATCAATATTTTTCTGGACAGCGCCACGCTGGAATACTTCAAGGACAAGGCTGGTGGGCGTGGCTATCAGACCTTAATAAACGAAACCCTCAAGCAAGCAATGCAGACGGAAAACCTGGAGGCAGTTGTGCGCAAGACCATCCGTGAAGAAATGCGCAAGATTGCGTGAGACCGGCTACTGGCAAAATAAATGGGCATGACAATGCCCATGCGGTCAAGGCGCCAACGGTTGCCCGCAAGCTGTTTGGCAACGCATTCGTCGAACACTATGCCGCAACCCGCGAATGGGAAGAGCGCCAGTTTCGCAGGCATGTTACGGATTGGGAGTTGGCGCGGTATTTTGAAATTATTTAGAAATGCCAGAATAGGCAGATGTCCTGATAAAAGATTGGTTTTTTTATTGGGTTCTACTTTACGTTATACGGATTTAGCATATGCCTAGCGCAACAATCAAAATTTTTCTGGTTCATGGTGATCCCAAGCGGCTCCGAACTGCGGAACTGTCGAACTGGACTGGTAAAGCTGTTGCTGGCCCCAGAAGCGAATTTGACGGCATGCTGACCCGTGAAGAGTCCGGCAGCTCAGGCGTTTACTTCCTAACCGGAGCCGACCCAGAATCCGGAAAGCCAGCAATCTATATTGGCGAAGCTGAAAGTATTCGCGACCGAATCAAGGCGCACTTGGAAAAAGATTTTTGGAATCAAATCATCTTTTTTACCAGCAAAGATGAGAACTTAACCAAGTCGCACATACGCTATCTCGAAGGAAAATTAATCGAACAGGCGCGTAAATCTGGGCGCGCCGTGGTCACAAACGGACAAAGTAGCGGAGCGCGACTGCCAGAGTCCGACAGAGAGGACATGGAAATTTTTCTGGAGAAAATCAGCCAATTATTGCCTGTTCTTGGTGTTGAGTTGCTTGTGCCAGCTACATCAAAAGCAGTAGGTGAGTCTGAACATAAGAAGTTATTCTGTGAGATTAAGGGAATTAAAGCAGAAGGTCATCTGGCACCAAACGGTTTTGTAGTGCTAAAGGGTTCGCAGGCTGTTCTAACCGAAAGGGCATCATCGCAAAAATGGCCTTGGGCAATGAATATGCGGCAGCGCTTAAAAGACGAAGGTGTGTTAGAGACAAAAGTTAATGCATTGGAATTCTCAAGTGATGCAGAGTTCACTAGCCCAAGCGCGGCTGCTGCGGTGATTCATGGCGGACATGCGAATGGCCTTGTCGCGTGGAAGGATAAAAGCGGGAAAACTCTCAAAGAAATAGAATCCGTATAACCATGCCCCAAATCCACCGCTAAAAGTTGCCGTTGCAATGTCCCGATGTATTCCAAGGACATTTCACCCCCCCAATAAATCTTGGCTTTGAACTGTAGTGCGCTTATTGACTTGATTTCCGGTAATGTACATAATGATGTACATATCTGTACAGGAGGTTTTATGCGGGAAGCTACATTCACCGAGTTGCGCACTCACGCCAAGGACTATTTTGATGCCGTCGAAGGTGGAGATACTGTTCGTGTCTTCCGCAACGGCAAAGCCATCGCCGAAATTGTGCCTGTCCGTTCCGGGGTTTCGTCATGGAAAAGACAAGCTACACCTCTTACCGTTAAGGGCTTGTCGTTGAGCCGGGAGATACTGAGTGATCGGGAAGATTCTGCGTGAAGGTGTTTCTGGATACCTCGGCTTTTGCGAAGCGTTATGTTGCGGAGCAAAAATCGGGCAAGGTTATGGACTTGTGCCAACAAGCAGACAGCCTAATCGTAAGTGTCATCTGCCTGCCGGAATTGATCTCCACGCTGTCCCGCCTCGTACGGGAAAAGAAACTCACCAAAGCGACTTACCGAAAACTGAAAAATGATGCAATGGCTGATCTGGCAGATGTAGACATCTGCCAGATCACATCGAACGTTCTGGTC
>JANONO010000223.1:0-1965 GCA_031420875.1 Gallionellaceae bacterium
TTCATTGGCGAAGTGCGCGCCGACGGCCAGTTTAACGTGGTATGGAAAACTCCCGGTCCGGTCAAAGCCGCGCCATGGAGTCCCTATATTGCAGGTAACGACAAGAAAAAAGACGAACCGGATATGAAGTAATTGCTGTTAAACAACCTCCGCTCTCCCGGCCAGCTTGCTGGCCGGTTTTTTTGTCCACTCCTGCATTCTTATGATACGACGCCTCTTTATATTGTGCTGGCTGGCAGTGTGGGTCTCCCCCGTTCATGCAGCGCTGGATGCCGCCCTGGTCAAGCAACTGGCCGCTCAGGATACTGACCAGAAAATTTCTGCCATCCAGCAACTGGCATTGAGCGCAGACCCGGAAGCGGCACATCTGTTGCAGGCGCTGGCTGACGACAGTTTGCTGCTCGCTGGCGATAAACTTATCCGTATGGATGGACAGCGCGCATTCGATGCCGCCAGTGGGACTGAAGTCGTGCCCGTTCCTGCCAGCACCGAATCTCTGATTATCAATAACCGCGCGCGCGGCGAATTGGCCACGGCACTGGCCGTATTAAAGCTGTTCGGCCCCAGCCGTGACGAACGGCTGGCAGCGGCCAAAGCGCTAGAAGATAACGTCGATCCGATATTCATTCCGGCTCTGGAGCGTGCCTTGGCGCAGGAACAGGATGCCGAAGTAAAAAAAATGGTGGCGCAGGCGCACGCGTTGATGGCACTCAAGAGTCCTGATCCAGCACAGCGTTTGGCGGCAGTAAAAACGCTGGGCGAAAGCGGTAATCCCAATCTTAAAATCCAGTTTGTGGCATTAACTTCTCCGGCCAATGAAGCGGATGAACAAGTGCGGATGGCCGCCCAGATTTCACTGCGCGCACTCGAAACACGGTTGGCCTGGGGCGAAAATATCAGCCTCATTTTTTCCGGCTTGAGTTTGGGCAGCGTGCTGTTGCTGGCCGCGCTGGGGTTGGCGATTACTTACGGTGTGATGGGCATCATCAACATGGCACACGGCGAGCTGTTGATGATCGGCGCGTATGCCACTTACAGTGTGCAGAATGTGTTCCGCAACCATTTTCCGGAGGCGCTGGACTGGTATGTGCTGGCGGCCATTCCCGTGGCATTTTTCAGCGCGGCACTGGTCGGTGTGGTGATGGAACGCACGGTGATTCGCTGGCTGTATGGCCGACCGCTGGAAACGTTGCTGGCTACCTGGGGGCTGTCATTGATTTTGATCCAGGCCGCGCGCGTTATTTTCGGCCCGCAGAATATGGAAGTGGCCAACCCCAGCTGGATGTCAGGCGGTGTCGAGTTGATCAGCAATGTGGTACTGCCGTGGAATCGCTTGATCATAATTGGCTTCGCACTATTTGTGCTGGGTTTGATGTGGGTGCTGCTTAACCGTACCCGGCTGGGCTTATTCGTACGCGCGGTGACGCAGAACCGCGCCATGGCCGGATGTGTCGGCGTACCCACCGGGCGCATTGATACGCTGGCATTTGCCCTTGGAGCCGGTATTGCCGGGCTGGGTGGCGTGGCGCTGTCGCAAATTGCCAACGTCGGACCGGACATGGGCCAGGGCTATATTGTTGATTCCTTCATGGTGGTGGTGTTAGGCGGCGTAGGACAATTGGCAGGCGCCGTGTGGGCGGCGTTGGGCTTGGGCGTGGTCACGAAATTTATCGAGGGCTGGGCCGGTGCGGTGATCGCCAAGATCGTGGTGCTGGTGTTTATCATCGTCATCATTCAGAAACGGCCTCAGGGTTTGTTTGCGCTGAAAGGACGATCCCTTGACTAAACATAGCGCCATAAATCTACTACGCGATTCGGGGGCGGGGTCGGGCGGTGCTCGCGATCCTCATGTACTAACGTGTACACTCCAGTCGCTGCGCTCCGGCCTCCCCCACCCCCAAACCGCTCGCTACGATTTCTGTCGCTATGTATAAAGCACGCACGCCGTTTGTGATCCGCTTTCTG
>JANONO010000224.1:0-1742 GCA_031420875.1 Gallionellaceae bacterium
GCGCCCAGTTACAAAATCGAAGTCAGTATGCAGCTTGATGGTCATGGTGAAGATGTCAATATTCATACTTACCTTCCAAAAACTGATTCACGTCAATCGGTGGACAGCGAACAAAATTCTTCCGGCGCTTTTACCGCCGAGATTAAATCTGATGCGTTGAATCGAGAGGCATTCTGGAAAGCCGAGAATGTTCGCGGACAGCAAGGTGTTCTGTATGCCTACGAAGTACGTACCCGCCCGGTGCGTTTCAATATACCGGCGGACTTGACCATTCCAGATGATTATCCTGCGGCGCTGGCATCCTATCTGGTGGCCGAACCCGGTATTCAGAAGGATGATCCGCAGATCGCAGCGGCCTTGCGCCGTGTCGTGGTTGCTGACAAGCCGACCATGCTGGATGCCGTGACCCGCATCCATCGCCACTTGCAGGATAATCTTGCCAACCGGAATTTTTCCGGCTACACCGACGCACTGACCGCGCTCAAGCTCGGCGAAGCCAGTTGCAATGGCAAAAGTCGTTTGTTCGTGGCGATGGCGCGCAAGCTGAATATCCCGGCGCGCCTAGTGGGTGGTTTGATTATGCAGGCTGGCAGCAAGCGCACTACGCATCAATGGGTCGAGGTGTATATCAGCGGCCACTGGGTGCCATTCGATACCATCAACGATCACTTCGCCGAAATTCCAGCGAATTTTCTGACGCTTTACTATGGTGATCTGGTGCTGTTCAAGCACACCGCGAATGTCAATTTCCAGTATTTTTTTAATATTACTAAACAACTTAAACCGCAGCCTGCGATGCAGACTGCGCTCAGCCAAGCCACGCTGAACATCACTAATTTATATGCGCTCTTCGAGCGTGTCGGCATCTCGCAAAACCTACTGACGATTATCCTCATGCTGCCGTTCGGTGCGCTGGTGACCGTGGTGTTTCGCAATGTGATCGGCCTAGAAACATTTGGTACTTTTTTGCCGGCACTGATCGCCTCAGCGGCGCGTGAAACTGGCTTGCTGTGGGGGATGGTCGGCTTTGTCGTGATTGTGCTGGTGTCAGCAGTAGTGCGTAGGGCACTCGATTGGTTGCAACTACTGCATTCACCTAAAATGGCCATCATGTTGACCACAGTGGTGATCGTGATGATGGTGATGACCGTGGGCGGGGTGCAGCTAGGCTTGTTTGAACTGGCACACATGACCTTGTTTCCGATTGCCATACTCGCCATTACCGCCGAACGAATCGCGCTAATGGAAGCGGAGCAGGGCGCAGTCAAGGTGGCTAAGATTACGTTAATGACCATGCTGGTGATCGCAGCCTGTTATGCGGTGATGGAATCGTTGTTCATGCAAAGCCTGATACTCGCGTTTCCAGAATTGTTACTGGTGGTGATCGCGCTGAACTTGTGGCTGGGCAAATGGATAGGCATACGGGTGATGGAATTTGTGCGCTTCCGCCGTTTGATACTGGACGGCACCCAATGAAATTACCCCAATGAAATCACCCCAGTGAAATCACCCCTATGAAATTGCTGCGGACATTTTTAGCGCGCTGGGCAGGTGTGCGCGAGCGCGCTGCAACCGTACTGGCGATGAATCGGCGCAATCTGCATTACATCTACACACGCAACGAACGAAAATATTTTCCACTGGCGGACGACAAATTGCTGGCCAAGGAAATTCTCGGCGCAGCAGGGGTGCGTATGCCGCAAACCTATCGCATCTACCATTATTTTTATGAGTTGCGTGAT
>JANONO010000225.1:0-10728 GCA_031420875.1 Gallionellaceae bacterium
CGGCTGCGAATGGCTATACACAACAAATACTTTATCAGCGCATTCATGGTAACCTGATGTCCATGCGGGGTGGGTCGCTGCTGTTGCGTCCGAATGTTGACAACCTCTTGGGACTAACCGGCTGGGATCACATTGCCGACAAGGGCGCACTGAATGAGCGTGTGATGCGTTATTCACCGACTAGCATAGGAGTGTATCGTCAGGTCTTATTGTTAGCTGTGAACGGAAAGCAAGCCGAAGCGCGGATACAGTTGGAACGCGCCATCTGGGCCTACCCCAAAAATTTTCCACTCATTCGTCAGCAACTAGAGGGGTTGGCGCGACTGGATGAAAATCCAGAAAAATATACCGACCTGCTGGATTTTGCGGGGCAAATAGTTCAGGAGCGGCAGCGAGTGCTGGATGCCAAGAATGCAAAATAATTTTGTTGTAGTAGAGTCGTTGTGAGCTTGAGCTAAAGTGGAAGAAGAATCCAACAAATCGGTAAGCAAGCCCTCTGCGCTGCCCAGTGTTCTGCGCTTTACAGCCATCCTGCAATATTTCCAAAATATCAAATCAGCCCATTTCAGCTTAGCTTGTCTCGGCGTGATGTGGGTGTTTCCATTTTCTTACCATGTGCACACCCATCCCATTACCACGTTCTATCAGGAATGGTGGGCGGCGTTACTGGGGATGTGCGCTATCACTTGGCTATTGCTGCCACGCTTTTGGTTGCAGCCGGAATTTCCCCGCATAACACTGCTGCCCATCGGTTTGGCGCTGCTAATTGCAGTGCAATACTCGTTGGGTCTATTGCCGTATTTTGATCAAGCCTGGTTATACATCCTTTATTTGATGTGGGCATCGTTGCTCATCATGCTGGGTTACCACTTGCGTGCAGAATTTGGATTGCCCACCTTAGCTACGGTTCTGGCTACTTGCTTGTTGCTAGGAGCGGAATTCAGCGCATTGGTGGGCGTTTTACAGCACTATTCTTGGCATACTTTTCTTGACTCGGTGGTGTCTCTCAAATCCACCGCAGCAGTTTTTGGCAATTTAGGTCAACCCAACCACTACGCCAACTATATCGCTTTAGGCCTGATTTCACTCGGTCTGCTGCATATGCGTTGGAGCATGCGTGCATGGCAGGTGGCGCTGTTGGCACTGCCGCTGCTGTTTGTTCTGGTGCTGAGCGGCTCACGTAGCGCCGTTCTATACCTGTTTGGAATGGTGGCGTTGGCTTTTTTCTGTTATCGCCGTGACAAATCAAACTTGCGCTTATTGCAATACAGCACAATTGTAATAATAGGATTTGGATTGATGCACTTGCTGGTGCAAATTCCTATGCTGGGTAGCACAGAAGGGACGGTAACCACAATACAGCGGCTGGCTGGCGAGGATGTTGTTGGCAGTAGTAAAACACCCCATATTCTAGATCAGCTGCGTTTCTATCTGTGGCACGAGGGATGGCTGATGTTTACGCAATTTCCTTTGTTGGGCGTAGGTTTTGGTCAATATGATTGGCAACATTTTTTGCTAACTGAGCAGTTGCACGACATCAATGCCCATGGCCTGTACAACAACGCACATAATTTGCTCATTCAGATCGCAGCCGAAACCGGCTTGGCCGGCTTGCTGGTGTTGCTGGCCACGCTCGTGATATGGCTGATGCAGTTATTTCGTAACAAAGCAAGCACGGTTTACCACTGGTGGACATATTCTGCGCTCGCCGTGCTGGGTATGCACAGCCTGCTGGAATACCCGTTATGGTATGCCTTTTTTCTAGGGATAACAGCGCTCTTGCTGGGTATGATGGATTGCACTGTATATCGTTGGAAATTTCCAAGACTTGGGAGAACTCTGGTGGTGGTGATGCTTGTGTTTGGGTTATTATCGCTGCTGCAAATGTGGCAGGGTAACCGTAAAATGGAGGGGGTGATAGCATCATACCCGCCCGTCACCATGAATCATGAACCCTACTATCAGCGCATGAGAGAACGACTATTAGCCATAAATAAAATGCCTTTAATGGCTTCTATGGCTGATCTATACAGGACTAAATACCTAGAGATTAGCACCGAGAATATCGCGGAAAAGATCGAGTTTAATGGGCGTGTAATGCGTTCTACGCCACAATCGCCCGTGGTCTATGCCCAAGCAATTTTATTGGCGCTGTCCGGTCAACAAGCAGCTGCTGAATTACAGATGAGTCGTGCCATCTGGGCTTATCCATATAAATTTAATGCTCAACTCAAACGATTAAGAGCGTTGGCGCAGAAGGATCCTGCCCATTTTTCTGAATTGCTGAAATTTTCGATTAAAACATTCAAGGAGCGGCAAAATGCAGTTCGTAACAGATAACGTTTGGATGATATTTATAGCAATAAGCAGCGGTTTGATGCTGCTGTGGTCTTTTATCGGTAATCGAGTGCGTGGAATTCAGGAAGTAGAGTGCGTTGACGCTCTGCAATTAATTAATCACAAGCATGCACTCGTCCTGGATGTGCGCGAAGAAAAAGAATTTAACGGTGGACACATCTTGAATGCCAAGCTGATTCCGCTGGGCAAGCTGGTCGAGCGTAAAGCTGAATTAGAACGCAATCGAGAGCAAGCCATCGTGGTCATGTGTCGCTCTGGACAGCGCTCTGCTTCAGCTTGCGTGCTACTGGGCAAAGAGGGATTTAAGCAGGTTTATAATCTAAGCGGTGGAGTGTTGGCTTGGCAGAAATCCGGTTTGCCGTTGGAAAAATGATGGCCAAAGTAGTGATGTACTGCACGGCAATATGCCCCTATTGTGTGCAAGCTGAGCGTCTGCTGCATGCAAAAGGCGTGACTGCAATTGAAAAAATTCGGGTTGATCTACAACCTGAATTACGTTTAGCCATGGTGGAAAAAACGGGGCGCCGCACCGTTCCGCAAATTTATATAGGTGAGCACCACGTCGGCGGATTCGATGATCTAGCTAAATTGGAACATAGCGGTGAATTAATGCGGATGCTCACATCGCATTTAGGATAATAGCTTTAAACAGTAAGGATAATTTAATGAGTACAGACGCGCCCCAACAAGCATTATTTAACATCCAAAAATTGTATGTAAAAGACCTGTCGCTGGAAATACCTCATGCACCCAGTATTTTTCTGGAACGCGAAAATCCACAAATAGACCTACAGCTACACAGTCAAGCAACGCCCATTGAGGAGGGGTTGTTTGAGGTCATTATCACCGTTACCGTTACCGCCAAGCTGGTTGAAAAAGCCAAGGTAATGTTCCTGATAGAAGCTAAACAAGCTGGCATTTTTCAGGCGAGCAATCTGCCGCAAGAAGAGTTGGCGCAGGTGTTGGGGGTGGTTTGCCCCAACATACTCTTCCCCTATCTGCGCGAAGTGGTTTCGGATGTGGCGGTGCGTGCCGGGTTTGCACCCGTGCTGCTAAACCCGATTAATTTTGACGCTTTGTATCAGCAGCAAAAGGAATTGCAGGCGCAAGCCACACCGGTTACCAAACATTAAATGAGATTGTCTGCTTCCTTTGCTCTGCTCTTCGCGCTGAATTTTTCAGTTAGCGCTGTGCAAGCGCTGGATTATGTCTCGGTCGCAGAAGGCCCGGCCATACTTTACGATGCACCTTCAACTCAAGCCAAAAAATTATATGTGGTGAGCAGTTACTTGCCGCTGGAGCAAGTGGTCATCTTGAACAGCTGGGTTAAAGTGCGTGATAGTTCGGGCACGATGGCGTGGATAGAAAAGCAGGCTTTGAGTAACAAGCGCTTTGTAGCGGTAACGGCTGCGATTGCTCTGGTGCGGCAGACCCCGGGCGACGCTGCACCCATCGTATTTCAGGCGCGTCAGCAAGTTGCGCTGGAATGGCTGGAAAGAACGGGCGCAGGCTGGCTTAAGGTGCGTCACACAGATGGAATGACAGGCTATGTCAGCATGACCGATGTGTGGGGTGGCTAGACCCAATGCAAATCTTCGTCTGAACAAATGAACATTGCCATCATCGGTGCTGGCGCTTGGGGTAGCGCACTTGCCATCAACTTATCAACACGCCATCACGTTACACTGTGGGCGCGCGATGCTGCACAGATCGAGTCCATGCGCGCAAGCCATTATAACCAGCGCTATTTGCCGGACATTCTGCTGCCGCAAGAGCTCACCCTCAACGCTAACTTGGATGCCGTGTGCAGCAACGCAAATTATATTTTGCTTGCCGTGCCGATTGCCGCTTTGCGCGCCACGCTGCGCCAGATTGCGGCCATATCTCAACCCGTTCCGGTCATTTGGGCATGCAAAGGTTTCGAGGCCGAAACCTCACAGCTCCCTCATCAAGTGGTTGCCGAAACCCTGCCGCAAGGTTTTTCGCACGGCGTATTGTCCGGGCCTAGCTTCGCCCAAGAGGTGGCACGCGGCCTGCCCACCGCGCTAACCTTAGCCTCCAACGATGGTGAATTTGCCAAGCAGGCGGCGCAGGTATTGCACCATGCACGTTTACGTATTTACTCCAGCACCGATATGGTCGGAGTGGAGGTGGGCGGCGCAGTCAAGAATGTGCTGGCCATCGCTGCGGGCATCGCGGACGGCATGGGCTTTGGCCACAACGCACGCGCAGCACTGATTACACGCGGCCTGGCCGAGATGTCGCGCTTGGGCTTGAAGATGGGTGGACGAGCAGAAACACTGGGTGGTTTATCCGGTGCGGGTGATTTAATTTTGACTTGCACCGGTGATCTGTCGCGCAACCGTCAAGTAGGAATGCTGCTGGCGCAAAAACATTCTTTGCCGGACATTTTGCGACAACTGGGTCATGTCGCGGAAGGTGTTTATACCGCACGCGAAGTGCATAAATTGGCGCAACGGTTAGCAGTGGACATGCCTATTTGCACGGCGGTTTATCGGGTATTGCATGAGCAAATGTCGGCTGCAAGTGCGGTAGAGAATTTGCTCAGCCGTTCGCCCAACTCTGAATTTAATTAAGCTCCGCAAACCCACATTGCCGCCACGCCTCAAACACCGCTATCGCCACGGTGTTGGACAAATTCAGGCTACGGCTGTGCGCCATCATAGGAAGCCGCAAACGCTGCTCAGGCATTAACGATTCCAGAATGTACGCTGGCAGACCGCGCGTTTCCGGCCCGAACAGTAGAGCATCACCGGCTTGATAGCGCACTTCATGGTAGGCTCGCTTGCCCTTGGTGGTGTAGGCGAATAGGCGCGCATCCGGCAGCGCGTGCAAGCAGGTCGCAAGATCGTTATGCACTTGCACGGCTGCATACTCGTGGTAATCCAAACCGGCGCGACGCAACTGCTTGTCATCCAGATCAAAGCCCAGCGGCTTAATCAGATGCAGTTGCGCGCCAGTATTGGCACACAGGCGTATGATGTTGCCGGTGTTGGGCGGAATTTCCGGCTGGTACAAAATCACATTGAACATTGGGTCTTGTCAGTAATGCGAAAAGAGGCTAACTTGCCGCCTGCGACAGATTCGGCATATATTTTATAAGCTGCAACAATACAGGGAAGTAATCTATGGCGCGTCCGGAAAAAATTCGTCTCGGCGATTTGCTGGTTCAGCAAAAACTGATCTCACAAGATCAACTTAAATTTGCACTCGATGAACAAAAACGCAGCGGGCGAAAACTAGGCCGGGTGCTGGTGGATAATGCCTATGTCAGCGAAGACCAAATTTCCGAAGCGCTGGCCAAGCAACTAAATATTCCCTTCATCAACCTCAAATATTATACCGTTAATCTTGAAATAGTTCGCCGTTTGTCAGAGAGCCAAGTGCGTCGCTTCCGCGCGCTGGTGCTGGAAGATCGAAATGGCGCATTGCTGATTGGCATGGCTGATCCGACCGATCTGTTTGCCTTTGATGAACTCGCACGATTGCTCAAGCGTGATATTGATCTAGCAGTGGTGACCGAAGGGCAGTTGCTAGAAACGATAGACCGCGTTTATCGTCGCACCGAAGAAATAACCGGCCTCGCACGAGAACTCAGCGATGATCTGGGCGATAGCTATGTTGATTTCGGCAAGCTGACCGATACCGTAGGCTTGGAAGAAGCACCAGTCGTTAAATTGCTGCAAACCATGTTTAATGATGCCACCCAAGTTCGTGCTTCGGATATACACATCGAGCCTCAGGAAAAACATTTGCATATCCGCTTTCGCATAGACGGTATGCTGCATTTGCAAACCGAAGCCGATAGCAAAATCTCTCCTTCTTTGGTGCTGCGCTTAAAGCTGATGTCGGGGCTGGATATTTCAGAAAAGCGCTTGCCGCAAGATGGCCGCTTTAACGTGCGAGTGCGCGACCAAGCCGTGGATGTGCGTATTTCCACCATGCCCACGCAATACGGCGAAGCAGTGGTCATGCGTTTATTGAACCAGTCCAGCGATGCACTTTCTCTGGAAAAATTGGGTATGCCGCCGGATATGTTGACGCACTTCCGCGAAATTATCGAACGCAGCAGTGGCATGGTATTGGTGACGGGCCCGACCGGCAGCGGAAAAACCACTACGCTATATGCCGCGCTGTCAGAAATTAATTCGACCAGCCTAAAAATTATTACCGTAGAAGACCCGGTGGAATATCGTTTAGATGGCATCAGCCAAGTGCAGGTCAACGAAAAAATAGACCTGACTTTTGCGCGTGTGTTGCGCGCCGCTTTGCGTCAGGATCCAGACGTGGTGTTAGTGGGTGAAATGCGTGACGCAGAAACCGCGCAAATTGGCCTGCGTGCAGCCATGACCGGTCACTTGGTCTTTTCTACCCTGCACACACGCGATGCCGCTGGTACGCTGTTTCGCCTGATGGATATGGGCATACCGAAATACATGGTCGCCTCTTCGGTGCAGGTGGTGCTTGCACAACGCCTGTTGCGGCGCATCTGCGAAAGTTGCAGTGAAGCTCATGTTCCCACCCCACAGGAAGCAGAATGGCTGGAGCATGAACAGGTCAAACTGGAAGCGCAAACTACGCTGTTGCACGGTCGCGGTTGTTCGCACTGCAATGGCACAGGCTATAACGGACGTTTTGGTGTGTATGAAATGCTGGAGATGACTTCTACGCTGGCAGAGGCTGCCGCCCACCATGATGCTTCCCACTTCACGCAGGCTGCAACAGCGTATATGAAAGGAAAAACCCTGCTGGATCAAGCGATCGTGCAAATGAAGGCGGGTCGCACATCGGTCACAGAAGTTATGCGTATCAGCAACCAGGCCGAGGACTAGGAGCTTGTCGGTATTTTCCTATAAAGGCAGAGACACTCACGGCGAGTTGGTGCGGGGCACAATCGAGGGTGCTGACAGCGGCGTAGTCGCCGACCAATTGTCCAGCAACGGCATTATTCCTATCGAGATAGTGATGCAAGGGGTAGAGAGCTTTGCCGCGCACAAAGGTGCTTCGCTGTGGAAGCGCTTGAACACCAAAAAAATCGAGCCACTGGATTTAATGTGGTTTAGCCGCCAGATGTATAGCTTGCTTAAATCAGGTGTGCCCATCATGCGCGCCTTGGCTGGTTTGCAGGAATCATCGCACAACCCAACCTTCGCTGCGATGCTGCAAAGTTTGCGTGAAAGCTTGGACAGTGGTCGCGAACTCAGCATGGCGATGCGTCTCCACCCCGATGTATTTTCCCCGTTTTACATTAGCATGGTGCAAGTGGGTGAAATGACCGGCATGTTGGATCAAATATTTTTGCGCCTGTATGAACATCTGGAATTTGAAAAAGAGATGAATGAAAATATACGCGGCGCAATGCGCTATCCCATATTTGTCATGATTGCGATGGCGATTGCCGTGGTGATTGTAAACATCTTCGTCATTCCAGCTTTCGTCAAAGTGTTTGAAGGATTCCACACCGAGCTGCCGTTGATGACGCGCATCCTGATCGCATTTTCCAATTTTCTGGTGACTTTCTGGCCGCTGCTGCTGGCCATGCTGATCGGCGGTGTCATCGGATTCCGCGCCTATGTCGCCACCCCTCTGGGCAAATACAAGTGGGATAAAAATAAATTCAGAATACCCATAGCCGGGAAAATTATACTCAAGGGCACCTTGGCTCGTTTTGCGCGCAGCTTGGCGCTGGCATTCAAGAGCGGCATACCGGTGGTGCAGGGCTTAAATGTAGTGGGCATGGTGGTAGATAACGCATTCATGCGTGCCCGCATCGAGCAAATGCGCGACGGAGTTGAGCGCGGTGAAAGTATTTTACGTACTGCTACAGCGGCTGGAATCTTGACTCCCACTGTGCTGCAAATGATTGCCGTGGGCGAAGAAACGGGCGACCTAGACGGGCAGATGTTCGAGGTTGCCGACATGTATCAAAAAGAAGTGGAGTATGAAGTCAAAACTCTCAGCCAGCAGATCGAACCTATCTTGATTGTCGCGCTCGGAATTTTAGTCCTGATATTGGCGCTGGGTATTATCTTGCCGATATGGGATCTGGGCAAAGCGGCGATGCACAAATGAAAATTCAGGATACGGGATGCAGAATGCGGGATGCAGGCGAGATACATTGTGCTGCAGGGCTAACTCAATCTTGTATCCCGCATCCTGCATCCTCAAAAGGCTTCACCCTAATCGAATTAGTGATCGTCATCTGCATCGTCGGCATCTTGTCCGCTACCTTGCTTAAGCGTGTATGGTTCTATCAAGATCAAGCCGAAAAAGCGGCGATGGAACAGGTCGCTGGCGCATTGCAAAGTTCGTTGACCATGGAATATGCGCGCTTATTAACACGCGGCAGAGAATCTGAAATCAGCGCGCTAGTTGCAGAAAATCCGATGAACTGGCTAGCGAAAATTCCGAGTAACTATGTCGGCGAGTATTACGATATTTCACCGCGTACCGTTTCTCCGGGTAACTGGGCTTTTGATTTAAAGTCACGCAACCTGATCTATATCGTGGATCGCGGCGACTACTTCACCCCCGGCAAAGACGGCAACAAATGGGTGCATTATCGGGTCAATTTGTTGTATGAGTCTGAGCCGATAAAATCCGCCCAGCCCAATCAAGAATCACCTAGCAAAGAATTGGTTGGCGTTTTATTTGAACCCACTGAGCCGTATTGGTGGTTTGATTAACGCGCTTGCTGCCACCTCATTAACCACCCCGGCACTCTGTGCCTCCCCTCCTTAAACCAAGGAAGGGAGAGGGTGAAGCGGAAAGTCCATTGACACCCCTCATTGTTTTTAAGGGGGAGCGAAGCGGAAGGGGTGGTCAGATTTTTACCTATAGAAAAACCCATCAACTGCTTTTTCTAGGATGCATCAAAATGCAGAAACAAGGAGCACATCATGTCTATAACCGAAACTTTATTGCTGCGCAGTTTAGTATTTTTTCTGATGGTGGGCAGTGTGGCCGGACTGCTGGCCGGAGCAGCCTTGATTCTGCGTCCACATTGGTTAGTCCGCTTAAGCAAAATCTCGAATCGTTGGGTTTCTACACGCCAGATTGACAAAGTATTAGAACGCCCGATCCATCTGGATCAGTGGTTTTACCGCTATAGCCGGGTGAGCGGAGCATTGATGCTGGCTGGGGCAATTTTTCTTATTTATTTTTTCACCACCTCGCTTGATAAGCTCAACTCTCTTGCCGGCATATTCAGAAATGCCAACATCCCGCCCGCACTCATGGATGGGCTGCTAGATGGATTGGTGCTCATCGTTTTAGTAGGCAGCGTGTTGGCACTGATTGTAGGCTTATTCCTGCTCTTTCGGCCCAGCTTGTTGCGCGGATTTGAGCATAAGGCAAATCAAACTGCGTCACTTCGGCGCGCCCTCAAGCCGCTTGAAATACCGCGCTCCAACGTAGATGAATTCGTATTTCGAAATATGCGCTGGGTGGGGGTGTTGCTGATAGTGGGCAGTTTTTATACCCTAGTGGGATTGGTAATTTGGCTGAACTAATATTGTGCCGTTGGTCAGGCGGCGACCGAAGGGGATTGCGTTTGCAAGGAAATTCCCTTAGATTGCGCCTACTTGCTTGGTCAAAATGCTGCGGCAAGCTGGCAAATCAAGCGCAAGTGGGTTTCTTAATCGAGGCTGCGGTCTCAAAAATAAAGGAGAAATACTATGAAACATCAACAAGGTTTTACCCTAATCGAATTAATTGTAGTCATCGTGATTCTGGGAATTTTGGGAGCAACAGCCCTGCCAAAATTTGCCAATTTAGCCAGTGACGCTCGTACTGCGAGTCTCAATGGCGCTAAAGGCTCGCTGGCTTCAACAGCCGCGATGGCGCGTGGCAAATATTTGGTGGCATCTATCCCTCCAGGGAGCGCGACTTATGATGGGGTAACAGTTACTTTCACAGGCGGCTTTGGTTACCCCATTGCTGATGCAGGACTGATGGCAGCAGCGGGAATTACAAGTGTAGACTATACAATTATCGCTCCTGGAGACGGAGCAGGGGTGACTAAGCCAATCACATCAGCGACGCAAATAGCCGCTGTACCTAATAGTGTTGCAGGTACTGCAGCCGCTCTTACCTGCTTCGTTATGTACACCGCAGCTACCAACGCAACGACGCCACCAACTGTTTTAGTGACTTCAACTGGGTGTTAATTACTAGTGCATGAATAAAGATGTGGCAGCAAACTGAAAAGCGGGCGACCTGAAAATCGCCCGCTTTTTATTTGTGGGGTTTATCAGGCCGTCAATATCTTCACCTGCTCTTTAAACTTGGTTCCATAAACTCCAACCATCCGTTATGCCGCTTCTATTTCAAAAATAAAACAATTCGTGG
>JANONO010000226.1:0-3107 GCA_031420875.1 Gallionellaceae bacterium
TCGCTCAATAAAATAACCAGGCTGCCCGGTTGGGTCACGTAGCGCAGCCGCGCCAGTGATAGTTTTAATGCTTGCGCGCTGGCTAGTGGATCATATGCCTGCTTGCTCCACGCTGAGTGACTGACTAGTTGTTGCAAGAAATGCAGCAAGGGCGGCTTGCCGCGCTTAGGTCGTAGCTCAATGTGTTCCTGTTCGGAAAATACCAAGCCACCGAGCCGGTCTCCCTGCTGCACCGCGCTCCAACCCAGCAACGCTGCCGCTTGCGCCGCGCGTACCGCCTTAAATGCGCCGTGCGTGGCAAAGAACATAGTGCTACGCAAATCCACCCACAGCAACACCGCTCGCTCGCGTTCCTCGCGGAACAGCTTGGTGTGCGGTCGTCCGGTGCGCGCCGTGACGCGCCAATCGAGTGTGCGCGCATCATCGCCTTGCGTATAGGCGCGCACCTCATCAAACTCCATGCCGCGCCCTTTGAAGGGCGAGTGATAATCGCCGCTGCTTATGGCGCGTATGCGCGCGGGTTTGAGCGGGAGAGATTCGGCAGCGCGATGCAGTGCGATCAGAGACGGCAGGCTGACGCGCACCAAGCCGTCGTCTGAGCTGATCGAACTTTGCGCGGATGAAACAGAGGGCGAATAAAGTGCCTTATTGCGCCACAACATTTGGTTTTACTTTTCGAGCAATTTGTTGATTAATTTTGTGCATTTGACTGTTGTTCTATGTGTTCTATGAGAAAAATTTTACCACCCCTTCCGCTTCGCTCCCTCCCCTCCTTAAAAAGGAGGGGGAGGGAGCGAAAAATGAGGGGAGAAGCCCGGCATCCCTGCCACCCCTCCTTGGCAAGGAGGGGTGGCACGTAGTACCGGGGTGGTTGATCACGGCACCGGAATCAAATTAATCAATGTCTCAGTAAATTTATCCGGCGTATGCCCCTCAGCTTCCGCCTCGTAACTGAGCAACACGCGATGACGCAGCACATCGTAAGCCATGGTCTGTATATCTTCTGGCCCAACGTAATCGCGCCCAGCCAGCCAGGCATGGGCGCGGGCGCAACGATCCAGCGCGATGGTGGCGCGCGGGCTGGCACCCCACTGTATCCAACTGCCGAGGGCAGCTTGATAAGCAGCCGGGTTGCGCGTGGCCAGAATAATCTCGATCAAGTAGCGCTCCAGATTGTCGGCCATATGCACCTGCAAAACTTCTTGGCGAGCGGCAAACAAAGTTACCTGGCTGAGCTTAGGTGCGGGTTTCGTAGCTTCCTGAGATTGTTGTGCGGCCTCCTTGCGCGCCAGTTGCAGGATCAGCCGTTCACTTTCCGCTTTCGGATAATCCACTTTCACATGCAGCAAAAAACGGTCTAGCTGCGCCTCTGGCAGCGGGTAAGTCCCCTCCTGCTCAATCGGATTCTGCGTCGCCATCACTAAAAATAATTTCGGTAGCGGATAAGTCGTCGTGCCGACCGTAATCTGCCGCTCCGCCATCGCCTCTAGCAAGGCTGACTGCACTTTGGCTGGGGCGCGATTGACCTCGTCGGCCAGCACCAGGTTATGGAACAGCGGCCCACGTTGAAACTGAAAAGAGCCATCCTGTGGTCGGAAAATATCCGTCCCGGTCAGGTCGGCTGGCAACAGATCAGGCGTGAACTGGACGCGGTGGAAATTGCCTTCTATGCCTTCGCTCAACACCTTGATGGCGCGCGTTTTAGCTAAGCCCGGCGCACCTTCGACCAGCAAATGTCCATCCGCCAAGAGCGCAATGAGCAGCCGGTCTATCAGGATTTCCTGGCCAATTATTTGTTGCGAAATATGATTTTTAAGCGAGTGAAATGCGGTTTGTGCGGGTGAATGTTCTAACATGTTGTCCGATCTCATGGTTGTTAAAAAAATGCATTACGGGCATCAATGACCAGCAGCATTTTCAGTAGTTCCATGCCACTGAAAAAAATTGCACAAATTCCACATAAATGACATAGGGGCGTATTGTTTGACAATAAAAAAATTTGGGGTGAAAATCAATTAGGAAACCGTGATTGCTGCTAATTATAGCCATTGAAACAGATGAGTGGATCGGCGCATGGGCATTATTAAATTTAGCCCAAATTTAAAGAGGAGTAACCATGAAATATAATCAAATAAATATTACCATTCTTGCGAAGGCTTGGTTACTTACGATTTTAGCTGTGCTGCTGGCAAGTTGCAGCGGAGGGAATGGCGATGTGGGTACGGCTCCTCCAGGCAGCACGACCCCGACCACCGTTTCCGGTAAAGTAACTATATCGAGCACGGTGTCGTCAAAACCTATGTTGTTGGCAGACATTCTTGCCAAGACCGAATTACAGCAGCTAGGAAATAGTAAGCCTGTTACCAATCATAACACCTCCTTGTTAAAAGCCTTGTCGGCCACGACACTTGCCATTCCTGTTGATTTAAGTGGCGCATCCGTAGAGCTTTTCGATGCCGATAAATCAGAATGGCTAGCTCCAGTAGCCAGTGGCACAACCGATATCGACGGCAATTATTCCCTTAACACGCTAATTAATGCGGACAAAAATTTAAAGGAAAATGGTTTAGACGCAGATGGTTTACCTATTTATATTCCTGCGTATATTAACGGCAAGCCTGTTTTGCCGGGCAACTACACGGTCATCGCCCGCAAATACGATACTGACACTCGCACTACACTGGTTGCCGTGCAAGCCATCGTCAAAAAATTTGCCGGGGCAATAAGAGACAACGACCTCAGGGCGCAGGACAGCGATGCCGTTCCAACCGTGGTTTCCATGCTGGGGCTGACAAAAAATTCAGACGGCACCTTTGGCAGCACGATTACCCCGGTGGCAGTAAACGCCAATATCCAGGTGTTTTTCAGTATGGCTATGGATAGGCTAAGTGTAAAAAACGGGATAAGTATCGTCGAGACTGTCTCAGCCACTTCTGTTGTTGGAAAATGGAAAGTATCTCCCGACCTCACCGCCGCCACCTTTTATCCGGACAGCGACCTAAACCCGAACGCAGTTTATGTCATTACAGTGGCTGGCGGCACGTCATCGCAAGCTGTCAAAAATGTTTATGACAAGCCCCTGGCGGCAGATGTGCTCGGCTCTTTCA
>JANONO010000227.1:0-7510 GCA_031420875.1 Gallionellaceae bacterium
AACGATGTCGTTGAGGGTGTAGATCGCGCTGGACACAAAACAGAAGGCCATGAAAGCAATGACCACTTGCCCGACTAGATGAGTGTCATGCCAAGCATGACCGAACAACAGGCCGATAAACACGAAGGTGTTTTTTACCCATTGGTAGGCGCGCATCAAACGCAGCAATTCAAATAACATTTTCATGTTCCTAGCTTGGTGTTCGTTACTGGATATTCGTTACGGGACATTGGCTACTGGGCATCCGCTGACATACGACGATAAAACGCATAATCGGCCGTGGCTAATAATTCCTTGTCGCCCCGGCTATCACCGTAAGCATAGAGGGTATAGCTGCTCCTTGCACCTAGCAGCGCTTCCAGTCGTCTAACCTTTTCGGCGCCGAAACAATTTTCTCCCAGCAGCTTTCCGGTGATGCGGTCATCTGCCAGCATTTCCAGACGTGAGGCCAGCACCTCATCGAACCCGGCCTGTATCGCCCAGGGTTTTACATAGAGATCCAGCGATGCGCTAATGATGATGCAGCGATGCCCTTGTTTTTTGTGCCAATCGAAACGGCGCATCGCTTCAGGGCGGATTAGTCCGGGCAGTTTATGCTCGGCAAATTGCGCCGCTTGGCCGCGCAATTTGTCCATCGCTAGGCCGCCTATGGTTTGGACAAACACCCGTTCTTTAGCAATGTCATTGCGGATCATGCCCAAGCAGTAAGCCGTCAGCGTGGGTGCGAGAACAAGTGCGTGGCGCATGACTGTCGTTGCGCCAAATACATGGCACAGGAACGGCAGCAGGGTGTCGCGCCGCGTCAACGTGCCGTCGAAATCGAATGCTGCCACGACCGGCTTACTCGTTCCACCTGTGCTCACAATTTCATCCGCTTGAAAATCGGCTCCGGGATGTGTTTAATGATAAGCATGATGTAGCGCCAGAACCAAGGCAGGTAAACCACATCCGCCGATTTTTCTAAAGAGCGCACGATGCGTTCACCCACGCTGTGCGGTGTAGCCACCAAAAATAATCCGGGCAATCCATAGGTCATTGCTGTATCAACAAACCCGGGTTTGATGGTAATGACACGCACACCGCAGGCATACAAGCGGTTACGCAACCCTTGTAAATAAAGGCTGAGCGCACCTTTTGCTGCACCATACACATAATTGCTTTGTCTGCCGCGATCTCCCGCCACCGACGAGATGCCGATGATAAAGCCGCGTTGCTGAGATTCGAAATAATCGGCGCACTGGCTAAGGATGGAAGCTGCGCCAGTGAAATTGGCTGCGATAATTTTTGAGCCTGCGCTGAAATCACGCGCTGCCTGCTGATCGCCGAGATAACCGAAGGCCAGCACCACGCCAGAAAGATTGGGCAGGGCTGCCAGCACACCCTTGAAAAATTCCTCGTGGCTAGCCGTTGCTTCTGCGTCAAACAAACCGTATTGAACTTGGGTGTCGTAGCGCAGATGAATATCTGCTGCGATACGCCGCAACTCTTCTGCGTCGCGTGAGGCTAGATACAAAGTTGCGCCGCGCGCGGCGAAAGCAGCGGCAGTCGCGCGCGCGATGGCTGAGGTGGCACCGAGTATGAGCACTGTTTCACTCATAGCGTATTACCGCTTATTTCCAAGCGTCGTGACAAGCTGGAGGTGAAAATATTTTTTGGGTCAACAGCGTTTTTGATCTTGAGCCATTCGGGGAGTCGCGGATACATAGCGCGGAACGATGCGGCAGAAAGCCGCGCATCTTTGGCCAGATAGACGCGCCCGCCGTGCTGCAAAACGATCTCGTCCAATTTATTTAATAGCATGAACAGCCCTTCATCGCGTAGCGGCAAATCCAGCGCCAATGTGTAGCCTGCCATCGGAAATGACAACAGCCCCGCACCCTGCGCGCCCAATCGCTTCAACACTGCAAGGAAAGAAGGGCGTCGGCTTGCAGAAAGTTCATCCAGCAATTTTTGAATGCCCGAAAACGCGGTCGCTGAGGGAATCGCACACTGATACTGCACAAAGCCGCGCTTGCCATACATGCGATTCCAGTTTTTTATCGAATCCAAGGGGTAGAAATAAGGATCGTAGCCGCATATAAATGGCTGGTACTTTCTGCTCTCACGCCAGTAAAACAGTGCATTGAAGGCGGAGATGGTTGCCGGGTTCAGCATCCATGCCGCAAAGTCGAACGGGATATTTCGGCTGCGTATTGGTTTGTCTAAATTGTGGAAGTTAACCGGCAACTCTTCCGCTCGTGCATGGTGACCGCACATGGCGATGCCGCGCCCCAAGTTTTTTCCGGTGGCCAAGCTGTCTATCCATGCGACGGTGTATCTATCATCTATAGCAGCATCTTCCAGATGATGAAAAAGTTGTTCCAGATTTTTGGCGGCGTGATGGCGAACTATCATCTGTGAACTGGCCATCTGTGAACCGGTCATCTGTGAATGGGTCATCTGTGAATTGGCAATCGGTATCAGCTTGAATTTTACTTCGCCTATGATGCCGGTCAGTCCCATGCCACCCACCGTCGCCCAGAACAGATCGGGCATTGCAGTCGGGGAGCAGGTCACACTATTGCCATCAGCCAGAACCAACTCGATGGACAAAACATGATTGCCAAAAGATCCCTCATGGTGATGGTTCTTGCCATGCACGTCTGCCGCTACACAGCCGCCTAAGGAAACAAATTTTGTCCCCGGTGTCACCGGCAGAAACCAGCCCTTGGGCACGATGACCGCCAGTATTTCCGCCAGTGTCACTCCGGCCTCGGCACGCAAGATACCCCGTTCCATATCGAATTCCAGCAGGCGGTTGACGCGCTCGGTCAACAGTACACGCCCGCTTTCATTTAGTGCCGCATCACCATAGCTACGACCTTGTCCCCGTGCTATCAGGCTGGCCGTATTCGGACGCAAATCGGCATAGCGCTCAGGGCGTTCTAGTTCACAGGATTGCACTGGATAGCGCCCCCAGCCGGATAGCGGTGTAATGAGCGTGGGCATTAAATAACTTCCTTCGGGAAATATTTTTCGCAGAAATAGCAGGGCGCATGTGGCAAATACTCCGGGATTGCGTAGTATTTTTTCTTGATCTGCATGAGCACTTGTTCCTTGTAATTTTCATAATCGAAGTTATAACCTAGCACGAGATACAGCGTCGTGCCATGCAGATCGAATGGTTTGCTTTCGACGCTCTGAAAATACGGTATGTATTGCATCAGGTCGGGAGCCGTTTTTTTCAGGATCAAAATATTACGCCCTTGGAACTGGCGAAAGTCGGTGATGATGTCATCCTGCCGTGCGTGATGCGACCCCTCTCCGAACACGAAAAAATTTCTGCCATAGTGATAGGAAACAATCGCGGCAGGCGTGTAACCGTCGGCGGCCAAGAGGAAATTCTGCTGCTCATAAGGTCGTATTTTTTCGACGATGGCATCGTTGTGGAACATGAACACCATGCCGTTGTATAGCTTGTTCTGTTTCCAGATTTCCAAGGGCAAAAACGCGATGATTACGATGATGAGCAAGTGCGCCGCGCTGAACCACACCATAAACTTGAGCGAGCGCTGCAATTCATCACGAGACAGGAGCTGATACAACAATAGATAAAAAAATGGATAGAAGGCCAACACCCAGTGCAGGCCGATGATTTTTTTTAGGGACAGCAAGGTAAAGATTGCCATTGGCAGCAGCAAGGCGAAGGCGAATAGCTCGAAGCCGTTGTTTCGTAATTTCTGTCTGAGTTCGGCGCGATTTTTGAATAAATAGTAGGCGATGGGCGGAGTCATCAAATAAAGTTGCGTGGCCAGAAAAATGGCGACCTTGCCCAGTGATGCCTGTTCGCCTTCGTTACGGTTGTAAAGGTTGAACAGAATGTTGTCCCAGCAATGGGTGTAGTTCCAATACAGGTTGAGCAGGGCGAACGGCAGCGCAGCCAATAACAGCAGGAACAATCCCTGTATCTTGGGTTTGGATTTTTTTGAAAAAATAAAATACGCCCATATAAAATATCCTAGGTAGCCTAATATGAGTAACGCAGAAAAATATTTGGACAAAAAGGCCAGACCCAGAAAAATACCTGACAGGACATACCAGAGACGATGATTTTTTTGTAACGGGGTTTTTTGTAACGCTTGATACAAAGAGGCAACGGACAGGAAAACAAACAAGATCAGCGGTGTGTCCGTGACGATCAGCACATTCAGTAAGTTGATCGGTGCGATCAAGAACAGGGTGGCAATCAGTGCAGCTTTAATTTCATCCAGCGGCTTGAGCAGTCGGTAGATGCCGTAGCCTATCGCCGTGGCCAAGAGTATGGCGGGCAAGCGTAGCAATACTTCCGCATTGCCCAGATACAGCAGCACATGCAATATCCAGCCGACCATAGGCGGGTGGTCGTAATAACCGAAATCCAGATGCTGAGCCCAGACGATGAAATAAGCCTCATCGCCCGACATGGGCAAGATGTATGCAAGAACAAGCTTGATGGCAAGCGTCGCCAGCAGCGCGAACTTAAACCCAGATTCCGCACTCATGTGCAGTGTGGAATTCATATGGATGCCTCTAAAAACTTAGATCGTTAGCGTAGCGAAACGCCAGCGTTCTGCGCGGAAAATCCCGGCAATGCACTCGCCATGCCTGCGCCAAATCGTTTGGCCAGCCGCTCGGCAAAGCCCTCGCGGGTGGTAAAGTCTATGATGTTTTCGGCCTTGATGACATCACGCGCCACGCTTTCTACGCTGCCCATGGCATCCGCCAGACCCAGCTCTATACTTTTCTGTCCAGTCCAGATCAGGCCGCTAAATGTATCCGGCGATTCTTTCAGACGCTTACCCCGCCCTTGTTTTACCGCGTCAATAAATTGCTGGTGAATTTCGGCCAGCAATTTATGCACATGCTCTTGTTGTGCTGGGTTGATGGGTGAGAACGGATCTAGGAAACCCTTGTTCTCACCCGCAGTCATCAAGCGACGTTCAACCCCTAATTTTTCCATGGCGCCGGTAAAACCAAAGCCGTCCATCAGTACGCCAATTGAGCCGACCAAGCTGGCTTTGCTCACAAAAATTTTGTCTGCCCCAGCCGCCACGTAATAGCCGCCGGAAGCGCAAATGTCTTCTACCACCGCATATAACGGTATTTCTGGATATTGGGCGCGCAGGCGACGGATTTCATCATTGATGTTGCCCGATTGCACCGGGCTGCCACCGGGGCTGTTGATGCGCAGAATAATGCCTTGCGTGTTCTTGTCCTTGAACGCAGCTTGCAAGCTACCCATAATATTTTCTGCGCTGGCAGATGTATCCGGCGCGATCACGCCAACCATTTCAATCAACGCCGTATGCTTGCCACCCAGCGAATTTTCAGATTTACCGCCTACCCAGCCCATAGCCAAAAACAGCACGATAAACAAATAGCCGAAGGTCAGCACCTTGAAAAAAATCCCCCAATGCCGCGCCCGGCGCTGTTCTTGTAGAGCCGACATGGCCAGCTTTTCCAGTACGCCGCGTTCCCAATTATTGTTTTGCTCAGACATGTTTGATCCTCAAATAAACGGCCAGCAGTATATCAGGCGTACTGTTTAAGCCACGCACGCAGCGCCACAAAATCATCCAGCAAGGCCAGAGGGTGCAATGCGCGCAATTGATCCTCTGGATGAGCACCATGCGTCATGCCTATGGCATCCACGCCCGCGTTAATGGCCATTTGCAAATCATGCGTGGTATCGCCCACCATTAGTGTTTGCGTAGGCTCAATATCTAGTTCGGCCATAATCTCATGCAGCATCGCCGGATGGGGTTTGGAAAAAGTTTCGTCAGCAGTGCGCGAGGTGTGAAAGTAGGATTGCATAGCACTCGCTTGCATCGCCCGATTCAATCCGTGGCGACTTTTGCCAGTGGCTACAGCCAGACTATATCCAGCGCTGCGTAGCTCTGCGATTGTTTCCTGCGCCAGCGCAAACATAGGCATGGCATTTTCCTGCGACAAAAAATGATGGCGGTAGCGTTCGGTCAGCGGGTGATACATTGTTTCCGGCGCATCCGGCACTGCATGGCGTAGCGCCTGGGTTAAGCCCATGCCGATCACATGCCGCGCCGCCTCATTGCTGGGCACAGTCAAACCCAAATCGCGACAGGCCGATTGTATGGAGCCTGCTATAACAGCGGTCGAATCCATCAATGTGCCGTCCCAATCAAACACTATCAAATCATATCGCTTGGTCATGGTTCACAATCAAAAAATCAAGGCGCGGATTTTATCACCTAAGGACTGCTCACCCAAAACCTATCAGTGTCCGGCACACAAGTGTTCATGCAGTGCGGTTTCAAGCCCCAAGTGCAAAAAGCGTAGCGTGCTGCTGACTAAAGGACATCTCTAATAATTCGTCATTCCCGCGAAAGCGGGAATTCAGCCTATTGATTTAACTGGTCTTCAGCTTTCGCGGGAGCGGCTAAAATGGATTTTTTAGAAGTGCCCTAAAGTCAAAAGCGTCTGGCATGAATAACTCGACCGGACATTGGAAGCTGAGTGACTGTTGGGTTTGCCGCTTGCCACGCTGGACATGGATTTGCTGAAAACTGAAAAAAAGGCTGGCGTAAAAAAGTTTGCGTAGCGCGCAATGTCTTATTTCAAAACCCCGCATAGCCCGCTTCAAGCTGGCTGCGCACCGCAAGGATAAAAACGGTATCGGCTTTGACAACATATCGGTACAAGGCAATATAACCGTGCGAGCGCTGTCCGATCACCAGTTCCCGCTTGTCGTTATTTACCGCGCGACCGATTAATGGATTGCATTCCAGCACATTGATTGCCTCGACGATCTCCCGGATGCGCGCCGCCGGATTTTCAACCGGATGCCGGGCAAGATGATCGAGGATGCGATCGAAATCATCTCTCACCTCGGGCGCCAGCTCGATGTGCGGCATTTTCAGCGTGCCAGTTTGCGCGCTGCCGGGCGCTTTGCTTTTTTGCCGGCAAGACGCTCTTCCAGATAACTGCGCATTTCCTGCCATGGAATCGTCTTCCCGGAAGAAACAATGCGGCTATAACGATCTTCGGCAACCGCATCGAAATCGGCACGCCGTTCCTCATGCTCCGCCTTTTCCGCAATTGCCTCAAGAATAAAACCGTGCGTACTCGTGCCGGCGCGTTTCGCCGCCTTCGTAATGCGGGCTTTCAGGTCTTCCGGCAATCGTATGGTAGTCGTGGACATGACTGCCTCCAAAAAATAAGTCACGCGCGCACTGTAGCACATTAGCGCTACAACGCGCCATGCTTGTCCACAACACCCATTTTGGCAATCAAATTTTTTGTAAACCTGTCACCGCGCGCGGTGACGTGTAGAGCGCATCGGGAAACTCTATGCGGATGGGCCGGGACATGGTGGGAGGGATATAGCGGGATGTTGCTACTTTGCTAGACCTGACCTCAATGGTGCAATGGTGCGTGCGATTATCTGGGACAGCAGTGTGTCTGACCCCATTGATTTTTTTGATTTTTCTCTTACAAAAGTCACACTTCAGAGTTG
>JANONO010000228.1:0-5302 GCA_031420875.1 Gallionellaceae bacterium
CTGTCAAATGGCGGCTAGGGCGTTTTTTTGACCATCACAATTAGAAATTTTTACCACTTCTGAGACCCCCCCCGCATTCCTGACAATGGGAATAATCTGGCTGCAAATGGGTGTCATGTTTGTGCGGCATCAATCTTGCGCCATCACGCAGCCAGTCATGTAATCATGTAGGGTGGATAAGCGTAGCGCATCCACCGCTTTGCCATGGGTATAACGCGATTCATCATTCGCAATCCATCTTGGCGATGGTGGTCGGCTCGCTGGCACCCCATGATTCTTCGTACCACCCCTTGCTCACGGCATTGCTAAACGACGACCATGCCCATTCGCCGGGGCGACTCACCAACCCATGTTTCACCGGGTTGTAATGAATGTAATCAACATGCCTGCGCCAGTCCTCCTCATCGCGAATCGCATGCTCCCAGAATCTGCGCTGCCACACCATGCGTTCGTTGCGCACATTGCTAGCGGTGCTGATCTGGCGCGAAGCGGCCTTCTTGATCTCACGCCAGCGCGATGAATAATCAGCATCGCCTTCCGGCATACGCCAGATGCAGTGCAGATGATCTGGCAGGATGACCATCGCGTCAATTTCGAAGGGACGAGTTACCATCACCTTGCGAAATGCTTGCCTTAGCACCTCAACGCGTTCCTCATTGGTGAAAATCGGAGCGCGATTGAGCGTGACGACGGTAAAGAAGTAGATGCCGCCGGGGAGGTAAGCCCTGCGATAGTTGCTCACGCTGCTTCCTTTTTCATGAATAGCTTGGTGGATGCGCTACGCTTATCCACCCTACGAAACCGCATACATCAGCTATTTATTGCGATGTATTTCTGACAGCCATCCGCATACATTTTTCATAACTTCCTTTGAACCATAGTCATCGTTCGGAAATACTTCCTTGTCAGCAATCATCATCTTTTGTTGTTCATCATTTGCCAAATCAAAAATTACACATTTAGATAGATAATGTATGTGGGTAGATTCTGAATTCCCATCAATACGATCCAATCCTGCTTCCTTAAGCAAGGTGGCTGAGTCAATATTTTGGTGGGTAATTTTTTCAATCAGATGAGGTTTAGAAGATTTTAAATAACACATGAATGCAATCATGGTTTGATAAGAAAGAAGAAAAGATTGGCTACCTATCATGTTTTGTATCAAGGCAAAGTATGACAACATGCGCTCTATATCTCGAAAAGACGGCTTTAAATATTTAACCATATCCTCAATAAGTTTAACCGCCTCGGGGTTGTGAATTATTTCCCCCTCTTTACGCATTGCGCTCATAGCATGTTTGACATACCTCACGCCATGGTCATCGTGTGGGCCTGATTTTCGGGGCAATGTCAGCCAAAGATGCACAAACTTCTGAAGATATTTTGTCGCGTCAATGATGCCGTATTTCGATTTTATCGATTCTTCCAACTGCTTTCTATTCATAACAAGCAGAAACGTAATGCCGCGCACAGAAAACAAGTGCTTAATCTGCTCAATAAGCTCCAGCGCGAAATCTGGACGACAGCGGTCTAGTTCGTCTATTACAAAAACTATTGGCTGACCTCCGCCATGTTCTTTTGCAAAACCCTCTAAATACTTCCGGAAATTATTTAGTGCAAGCTTGTCTGTACTTGAGCTTTTCAGCCTATCTGCAAGTACCTCATCAACTCTCTCGGCCAGCAGCTCTGAAATATCTTTTCCCACATCATCAACCACAGAGTCGCCCAAAATCCCGCCCGTTCCAACACGAACAGCAATCTTTATCGCACCGCGTGCCATTGACTTTGCCGCAGCTCCAGCCTTGCTGAGAAATTCCTTCTTCTTTTCCTCTGTTTCGTCTTTTAGTAATTCATACACTTCCGCCGCCAGTGCTATAAAAGGATCTTTCTGGTAATCATTTGCAAACGCATCGAAGTAAATAGTACGAATCTTGGGCTCACGATGATGACTAACAAACCCTTTCCACATCTGAATAAACGTACTTTTTCCTTCACCCCATTCAGCATCAATCGCAATAACCAATTCATCATCGGATTGAGCTATAAGATTCGCCAATCTTTCCCCGAATTCTTTCCGGGAAAAAATATCCTTTTCTGGACTAAAACCTTCATTGTTGTTGATTTGTACTGATGGGACTGTTATTTTCATCGCTTACCCTTCATTTCTTTGAATGTCTCGCTACAAATTAATTGTGCCCGTATCCGTACTACATCACCCGCCCCGCCGCCAACTGCAACTGCCTGCCACATCGCCGCGCCAGCGCCTCATCATGCGTCACTAATATCAACGTAGTGCCCTGCGCCTTATTCAACTCCAGCATCAAGTCTATAATCTGCGCGCCAGTTGCAGCATCCAAATTTCCGGTCGGTTCATCCGCAAACAGAATTTTCGGCTGCGTGACAAAAGCACGCGCGATGGCCACGCGCTGTTGTTCACCTCCCGACAAGTGTTTGGGTAAATGATGGGTGCGCTCACTTAAACCCACGCGCTGCAGGGCCTGCATAGCCCGATCGTGTGCCTTAGATGCTCCATGCAATTCCAGCGGCAGCATGACATTTTCCAGCGCAGTCAAAGCGGGCAACAACTGGAATGACTGGAAGACGAAACCCGCCAAACAGCCGCGCAGGTGTGCGCGGCCATCTTCATCGAAGGAAAAAAGATCGGCTCCGTCTAGGAATACTTTGCCGCTGCTCGGATTATCAAGCCCGGCCAGCAGCCCCAGCAGAGTGGATTTGCCCGAACCGGATGCGCCGAGTATGGCAAGGCTGTCACCCGCTTCCACAGAAAAATTGACATCCTGTAAGATGTGCAAGGGCTTGCCGCCACTTTCTGCTTGCTTACTTAAACTTACTGCCTGCACAATTATTGCCATGAAATTTTCCATCTTTCTTCGATTAGTTTTGCTGAGCATTTGCTGCTTGTTGCCCGGCATGAGTATCGCGCAACCACAAACCATATTGGTATTTGGCGACAGTTTATCAGCCGCTTATGGTATGCCCCGCGAGGCGGGTTGGGTCCATCTGCTGCAGATGGAATTGCAACGCAGCCACCCACAATATCAGGTGGTGAACGCCAGCATCAGTGGCGAGACCACCGCTGGGGGTCGGCAACGCATCGCGCCTGCATTGCGCCAGCATCACCCGGCCATAGTCATTCTGGAGCTGGGCGCTAACGATGGTTTGCGTGGCACACCGCTTAAAAATATTGAAGCTAATCTGCAATTCATCATGCAGCAATCCAGCCAATCAGGCGCAAAAATATTGTTGCTGGGAATTCAATTGCCGCCAAATTATGGTTTGCAATATACCGCTCGCTTCAAGGCACTCTATCCGAAATTGGCGCAACGATACGGCTCTGCTTGGGTTCCATATTTTTTGGAAGGCATCACGCCGCAACAATTTCAGGCTGATAATCTGCATCCTGCTGCCGAGGCGCAGCTGAAGATTATGCGCACTGTGCTGAAAAAATTGCAGACGTTATTGAATTAACCGTTGTTGAATTAACTCCCAACTCTTTTTACTCGTTCTGGCAGTGCCAGTGCAACAACGCCCAAAGCCACTGCAAACCATAAAGTAACCACCCTGATCAGCACAGTTGCAGCGACTGCTTCAGGCTGTCCGATGCCGTTCAGTATCAGCAATGCCACCATGCTGGCTTCTGTTCCACCCAGCCCGCCGGGCAAGAAAGTCAGCGCACCGACCAGCATGGAAAAAGAATAGATGAACAGCGCGGTTTGCAATGAAATGTTGCTGCCCAGAGCATGCATTATGTAGTAGAAAGCCACCCCCTCTGCACCCCAGGCTATCAATCCAAGCGTGATGCTATAGAGCAACATCGCTGGGCGAAAACAACGCCCGGAGTGCAGCACAATTTCAATTGCAGAAGCGACAAAATGCGCCGGGCGAGCGGGCAATCTGATTCGGGCAATATTTTTGAGTGCCAGCAACCATGAGGTTTGCTGGAGGATGAACAGCACAGCTAATATAATTACAGCAAGAATCAGTACCAGCAGTTGCGCGGGTGGGTAAACCAACAAACCGATTCCGACCAGCAGCAGCATGCTGATCAGATTAGATAACTGATCTGAAAAAAATGCCGCCAGGCTTTGCGGATAGGGGATGCCATGATGTTTGAGGAATACGCTGCGTATCGTTTCGCCCACCTTGCCTGGCAGTATGGTCAGGCCGAACCCGGCGATGTAGATACGCAAGCTTTCCGGCATATAGACCCGATAGCCCAACACAGCAAGAAATTTTTGCCAGCGCACAAAGCGCACACCGTAGTTAACCAGCGACAGTGCGAGCGCAATGGCAATGCCGAACCAGCCGACACGAACGATAGCCGCCACAACTTCATGCCAGCCGCCCCATATTGAAAACACCAGATAAGCAAGCGCGCTCAGCAACACTGTCAGCAGCAGCGCCCGGAAGTGTCCTTTACTCAATGTGGGATGCGAGTGGGGTTGACCCATACTCAGGCAATCAACCAGATCGTGGTAGCCAGCCACAAGCTGGCCGCAATCAGCAGATGCGGGTCGCGCACCAGATCATGTGATGGATCGCCGCCCTGACTCTGGTGGTGTAGCAAATAGATATAGCGAAATACGCCGTACAGCACGAAGGGCACGGTGTAAATCAAGTTGGGCGTATTGTGAATGCGTATGGTGTCCGGGTTCATTGTATAAAGGCTGTAGCTCATAATCAGGCCGGCGGCAGTGATGACGATCAGCTTGTCCAGCAACACCGGGCTGTAATGTTCCAATACTTTGCGGTGCGCGGCTCGGTCTTCGTTTAGCGCAATGATCTCAGCGCGACGCTTGGCGAAGCCTAAGAACAGCGTCACCATCAGGCCGCACAGCAACAGCCATTGCGAGGGCAAAATACCCACGCCCAACGTACCGACGAGGATGCGTAGCATGAAGCCAGTGGCGATAATAAATACATCCAGTATCACGACATGCTTGAGTCGGTATGAATACGCTATGTTCATCAGCGCATATCCCGCCAGAATAATGAGCGCGGTGGACGAGACCCAAGAGGCTAGCCCCAATCCCAGCAGCCCCAGCAGTGCGGCCAAAATGCTTGCTGAGAAAACGGATACCGTTCCTGCGGGCAGGGGTCGCCGACATTTTGTTGGGTGACGTTTATCTTGTTCCAGATCAACGATGTCGTTGAGGGTGTAGATCGCGCTGGACACAAAACAGAAGGCCATGAAAGCAATGACCACTTGCCCGACTAGATGAGTGTCATGCCAAGCATGACCGAACAACAGGCCGATAAACACGAAGGTGTTTTTTACCCA
>JANONO010000229.1:0-3832 GCA_031420875.1 Gallionellaceae bacterium
GGCGCAGAAGAAAACCCAGTGCTGCGTTTACGCATGATGACGGGCGCAGCCAAAGGCATTGCGGAGCTAAGCCGTGCCAGTGTGAACTTAAAAAAACATAAACTAGACGTACAAGAAAAAGCCAAATCTGTCGTGCAAACGGTGACTGAAAAAGCCCGCAAAGGCGGCTTAACAGAAGCGGCCATCCGCGAAATTGAGGAGCAGATCCTTGGTATTGCCCGCTAACATCCCCGCTAAGCACAACGCCTATTTCTTGCCCTATCAAATGGCGTGGATCAATGACGATTCACGCTTCAAGATTGTGGAGAAGTCACGTCGCGTTGGTATGACCTATGCGCAAAGCTACGAGGATGTGCGCGACGCGGCCAAACAAGATGGCATGGATGTGTGGTTTTCTTCAGCGGATGAATCGGCTGCAGCCGAGTACATTTTGTATTGCCAGCAATGGGCGCAGCTATTTGATGCGGCTGCCGAATATTTGGGCGAAGTGGTCATCGATTCTGATAAAGACATTAAAGCGTTGTCGATTAAATTTAGCAGTGGCAAGCGCATTCATGCGCTATCCAGCAACCCGAAAGCGTTCCGCTCAAAAGGCGGCAAGCTGGTGCTAGATGAGTTCGCGTTCCATAAACAGCCAGAAGAAATGTGGAAAGCCGCCATCCCGATTATCACTTGGGGTTACCCAGTGCGTGTGCTGTCAACTTACAACGGTCAGGGCAATCGCTATTTTAGAATGGTGACAGATGCGAAAAAAGCGCAGGCGGTAGCAGGTTCAAAATCTGGCCGTTGGAGCTTGCATACCATCACTATTGAAATGGCAATTGCACAAGGCTTGGTCACCAAAATTTTAGGTCACGCAGCTAGTGAGCAAGAGCGCTTGGATTTTTTTGCCGATTGTAAAGCAGCGGCAGGCGATGAAGAAACCTTTCAGCAAGAGTATATGTGCGTGCCAGTCGATGAAGCCAGTGCCTGGCTAACATGGGATTTAATCACGAGCGCCGAGCATGCAGATGCGGGCGTACCAGCGCTGTATCAAGGTGGCGATTGCTATATTGGCGTGGATATTGGCCGCAGACATGACTTGTTTGTGATTTGGGTGGATGAAAAAGTTGGCGATGTGTACTGGACGCGCGAAGTCGTTAAGCTTAAAAACGCCAGCTTTGCCGAGCAAGATGCTGCGCTGGATCGCGTATTTGATTATTACAAAGTGCGCCGCGCCTGCATCGACCAAACGGGTATTGGCGAAAAGCCTGTGGAAGATGCCAAGATTCGCCACGGCAATTACAAGGTGGAAGGTATTTTATTTACTGGCCCAGTCAAGCAGCACCTGGCTACTATTATTAAGCAAGTGTTTGAAGACAAAAAAACCCGCACGCCAATCGATAAAGCCATTCGCGAAAGCCACCATGCGGTGCGCAAGCTCACCACCATTGCGGGTAATCCGCGCTTTGATGCCGACCGCACCGAAGTTGGCCATGCCGATGAATTTTGGGCGCATGCGCTGGCGGTACACGCGGCGGAAGACATGATGCAACCCGCCGCAGGTGCAACGGTTGATAACGATTCAACCATCTACCTGCCAAGTCGGCTACAAACTAGGCAATCTACAAGATTGTTTGGACGCACGTAAACGCGCTGTGCGCGATTATTTTTATTAGACATGTAGTATTAGGTTAAAAACGCAAGAACTCCTCTATAAAACGCTTTAAGAAATTTTATACGGGGGTATTTAATAGGGTCGGACAATGCAAATTACAACTATTTTAAAAAAGCTGGGTTTTAATATCAATGAAACCGAGTTAACGAAAACCGAAACCATCGCTGAAACTATACCGATGCGGGAAGCCTACGGCACCACCATCGATGCTGACGAAGATAGTTGGCGTGCGCTAACTGGTGACGATAAGCGCGACCTATCGCCGATGACACAAAAACGCATGCGCGATGTCTCGCTGTATTTGTGGGAGGTGAACCTACTGGCGAACCGCTTGATTGAATTGCCGCTGGCCTACATTCTGGGCGAAGGCGTCAAACTGACCTGTGCTGACGAAGACAGCCAACTAGTGCTCACACGCTTTTGGAAAGACCCAATTAACCAGATGGATATTAAGCTGGTGAAAAAAGCCCGCGAGCTGGCCTTGCTGGGCGAGCAATGTTACCCAGCCTTCACCAACGAGCACACTGGCCATGTACGCCTAGGTTATTTGAATCCTGGCTTAATCGAAACCGTGGTGATGGATCCTGATAATCCCGAGCAGCCAATTGGCATAGTCACTTGCAAGGATAAAAAATCCATTGCGCGCCGCTACCAAGTCATCATCAATGGCGCGGAGGATGTCTTTACCCAGCGCACGCAGGAGATTCGCAAAACCTTTGCCGATGGCGAGTGTTTCTTTTTTACCATTAACGATTTAAGCAATGGCAAGCGCGGCCGTTCTGATCTGCTGGCACAGGCCGATTGGCTAGATGCGTATGACGAATATCTATTTGGCGAGCTGGATCGCGCCAAATTTGAGCGTGCCTTTGTGTGGGATGTGATGTTAAAAGGCGCGACAGCTGACGAGGTAAAAGCGCGTGCGAAAGAAATCAGCGCGCCCGCACCTGGCAGCGTGCGGGTGCATAACGATTCCGAAGAGTGGAACACGGTCGCCCCTAGCCTCACTGGCGCAGATAGCCAAGACAAAGCCAGTTTATTTCGCAACCACATTCTGGGCGGTCAAACTATTCCCGAGCATTGGTTTGGCGGCGGTGGTGATGTGAATCGCGCGGTGGGTGCGGAAATGGGCGAGCCAACATTTAAAATGTTTAGCCTGCGCCAAAAAACGCTTAAGTACATGCTAGAGAGCATCGGTACTTATGTGCTGCGCCAAGCGCAATTAAAAACCAGCAGCGCCGAGCCAGATTTAGAAGACCCCGCCTTCACGGTCGAGGCGGTGTTCCCAGAAATGACCACCAAAGATACCAGCAAATACGCCTCCGCCTTGCAGCAGGTGGTGGTGGCGGTGACGATGGCCATCGACCGTGATTTGATTACTGATGAGACTGGTTTGAAAATGATCAACACCATTGCGGCCAGATTGGGGGTAGAAATCGATGCGTCAACCGAGCTGAAAAAAGCCCAGCAAAACGCACAAGATAAGGCTGAGCTGGATACGTTTGTCGAGCCTAATTTAGATAAGCTGGTACCAGAAAACCAAGCACAACCCGCAGCCACTGCATAAGTCATGACTGAGCAAGATAAAAAAAAGGCGTTTAATGCTGCCGTTAAATCTGGCGTTAAACACAAAACCGCCATTCAGGCCAACACGCATGGTGAGATTGTGCGGCTGCTCAAGCAAGCGCAAGACAATATTGCAGGCGTGCTGATGGCCCAGCCCAGTGATTACCAGCGCTGGGCGCTGGTCGATTTACAATTTGAAATCACTCGTGTTTTAAAAGAGTTTGGCGAATCGGGCGCGGCAGTCATCGGCGCGGCAGCAGGCGAAAGCTGGCAAGCTGGGCAAGATTTAATCAACAAGCCACTGGCGGCCATTGGTGGTGCCAGCATCGTCGCCGTGCTACCGCGCATTGATACGCGTCAGCTCACCGCCATGCGCGAATTTATGACTGACCGCATTAAAGATATTGGCATTCAAGGTGCCAATAAAATCAATAGCCAATTGGGTTTGGTCGTCATCGGCGCACAATCGCCAGGCGATGCGGTCACCCAGGTGCGTAGAATATTGGGCGACCCATCCAGGAAGCGCGCCGCCACCATTGTACGCACCGAGCTTGGCCGTGTGTTCTCATCAGCCAGTCAGCAACGCATGCAACAGGCCGTCAGCGCAGGCGT
>JANONO010000230.1:0-5153 GCA_031420875.1 Gallionellaceae bacterium
CTCTCGCAAGCTATTGAAAAATCCACCACTCAATAACCGCGTAATCGAATGGAGCGGAATATCCTGAATATTAGGAAGTTGAATAGAGGTTGGCTCATGCAATCGACGCAGAAAGTCTTCCGCTGCTTGAATCGCAAAAACTCGACTCCCCAGCCCGCGGCTTACAGCCTTTCTGTGAATCCCTCTGTCATCCGTAACCAAGTAATGCACGGCATCACATTCAAGTGCATACAAGATAGCGTTATCACACGCATCATTGGGTAGAGTTTCCGAACTATTCCACGGGCAATCAGAAATGCCATCGAGGCGCGTGTACTGAGCTAAGCGATTCCGAGTACGTATGCGTCGGTCTGTATCTCGATCACGGTTAATATCCTCTTCGGAAGCAGGATGAAAAACTAGAGGATGTCCATATTCCTGTGCAAGCCGTACGAAGCTTGCTAATCCGGGCAGTAGCGGGATATTTGAATCCTCAAGTGGGATCAGGATGTTGGTGTCGAGTAAAAAGCGCATTAAAATTTAGTGAACGGGCTGGTAGCATCTTTCTTTTGACGGCAATTCACCATCGCTTGCATTATTCCTGCACCACCACATGCGCCCGCTCGATCTCGCAGTAAAAACTCACCGAGATACGCGTCAAACCCATGATGTCCACGCGGATTGGTAAGTTGCTTTTGGTGAAGGTTTCCCCTGAGGTCATGCAGTACGCTGGTTCCTTCATGCACATTCGTTACAAGATTGAGATCACAATCTGTGGCGTCCTCGGTTTTTGCCGTTGGTGGTTTCCTGAGTTGGCCGTTCATCAATCCCGTCTTTAAATTTTCCGGTAGTACGTATTTACCAATCATACAGTTAATTTCATATTGCAGACTATGGCATCTTAAGCCCACAATCCGTGTGGGCTGATGAAACCTGCCCACCCTATGCAAGCAGATGGTTCGACAAGCTCACCACGAACGGTTGGGAACAGCCCTGGGGGCAGACCACGATTTATCAGATCGGAATAAAGAAACAACATGAACCTTATCCTATCAATCAATCTCCTCCGCCGTGATTGGCGCGCTGGTGAATGGCGTGTGTTATTTATCGCGCTGGTGTTGGCCGTGGGCAGCATCAGCACCGTCGGTTTATTCGCTGACCGTGTCAGGCTGGCGTTGCAACAAGAAGCCAGCAGCTTGCTCGGTGCTGATTTGCGTATTGTCGCCACCCATTCTTTACCGCCAGCTTATCGAATAGAGGCGCAGCAGCGCGGTTTAAGCGTGGTCGAGGGTGCAGTTTTTCCCAGCATGGTGGCGCATGAAGAAAAAAATGTGCTGGCGGAAATTCAGGCGGTGGAGGATGGGTATCCGCTACGCGGAAAAATTGAGATTGATGACGGCCTTTCCTCTCCCGCGAGGGGGAAGGGGGTAATGGATTCCACTCAGGCGCTCGGAAATTCTTCTGTGGTGGTTAGCGCAATACCCGTGCAAGGTTCATTGTGGGCAGACGCACGTTTGATGCAGCGCATGGGATTGCAACTGGGGGATGGGGTCAATATCGGCGCACTGCATTTACGTTTAGCGGCGCGCATCGTGCGCGATGTGGATCAGTCTGTTGGCTTTGCCAGCTTTGCGCCGCGCGTGTTGATTAATGCAGCCGATTTGCCAGCCAGCGGATTGATTCAGGAAGGAAGCCGCATCAATTACCGCATGTTGTTTGCAGGAGAGGCGGCGCAGATTGCGGATTTCCGTGATTGGTTGCAACAGCGATTGACGGTCGGGGAGAGGCTGGAAGGTGTGCGCGATGCGCGCCCGGAGATACGTGTCGCGTTGGAACGCGCCGAACATTTTTTAGGATTGGCCGCGCTGACTGCTGCGCTGCTGGCGGGTGTCGCGCTGGCTTTGGCTGCACGAAATTTTGTTAATCGCCACCTAGATGCTTGCGCCATGATGCGCTGCCTTGGGGCAACGCAAGCGCAAATTCTGCGTATTTTCCTGATCCAATTTTTACTGCTGGGTTTGTTCGCCGTTATGTTGGGCGGCCTGTTCGGCTATACGGTGCAAGCGGCACTGGTACAGTCTATTGCCACCATGCGCGAGGCGGCATTGCCGTCACCCGGCTGGATGCCGTTATGGCAGGCGGCTGCGAGCGGTTTTGCCTTGTTGCTGGGATTCACTTTCTTACCCTTGTGGCAGTTGAAAAGTGTCACGCCGCTGCGCGTCATCCGCCGCGAATTGGGTACACCAGAAGCCAGTACCGGCTTGTTGTACGCTACTGGCGGCGCGGTATTGTGCGGGCTGTTTTTGTGGCAAGCCGGTTCGCTCAAGCTAGGTTTGATCGTGCTGGCGGGTTTGGCGGGCGGCCTGTTGCTGTTTGGTGGTTTGGCTTGGGTGGCGGTGCGCGCCTTAGCCAAGTTTGGAGGCCATGCTTTTGCCAACATGGCTCGGCATGGGCGTAGCAATGCGCTGCAAATTGTTGCACTCAGTCTGGGTGGCACAGCTTTATTGCTGCTGACTTTTGTCCGCGCTGATCTAATGGAAAACTGGCGCGGGCGGCTGCCGCCCGATGCACCGAATTATTTTATCGTCAACATTCAATCTGACCAACGCCATGCGCTAAATGATTTTTTTACGCAAAGAAAAATCCCCGCACCAAAATTACTTCCAATGGTGCGCGGGCGGTTAATAGCCATCAATCAGCGCGCAGTAAGCGGCCAAGACTATGCCGCGCCGCGCGCGCGCAGTCTGATAGAACGTGAATTCAACCTTTCTTGGTCGGAAAATTTGCCAGCAGGAAATGAGCTGGTGCAGGGGAAATGGTGGAACACTCCCACCCTTGCTAAAGGGAGGGCTGGAGAGGGATTTGTGTTGTCAGTGGAGGAGGGAATCGCTCAAACGCTAGGCATTCGTCTTGGCGACAGCTTGACCTATGATGTGGCCGACAGCCAATTCAGCGCGCAAGTAGTTAACCTACGCAAAGTGCAGTGGGATTCGATGCAGGTGAATTTTTTCGTGATTGCCGCACCCGGTATGTTGGAGAATTTTTCGGCCAGCTATTTAACCAGCTTTTATTTGCCAGCGGATAAAACACATGTCGGCGATGCGCTCATCAAAACTTTCCCCAATCTGCTATTGGTTGATACCCGTGCAGTAATCGAACAAGTGCGCCACATAATTGATCAAATCGCACAAGCCATGAGCGCGGTATTTTTGTTCACCCTGTTGAGCGGGCTGGCCGTGCTGTACGCCGCGCTGCTGGCCACGCAAGACGAGCGCATTCATCACACTGCAATTTTGCGTACGCTAGGCGCAGACAGCCGCTACTTGAGAAAACTGCACCTGACTGAATTTGCCGCACTAGGCGCATTAAGCGGGCTGTTTGCAGCAACAGGCGCGACCCTGTTGGGATGGGCGTTGGCACGGTACGTGCTGGAAATTCCTTACCATCCGAGCATACTGCCGTGGCCAGTGGCGATGAGCAGTGGGATGATGATAGTGATGCTGGTTGGATGGTTGGTAACGCGGCGCGTGGTCAAGATGTCGCCGTTGCGGGTGTTGCAGTCAGTTTAGAGCCTAATAATTATTAGGCGTAGGTCGGGTTTTAACCCGACAAACTCTGTCGGGATGAATCCCGACCTACACACTTATCCATTCACCCATCGTGGCATAACGGTCAGCCGCCTTCTTCCATCGCCATTTCAAGCTCCAACCAGCTTTCTTCCAACTCAGCTATTTTTTTCTCAAGGTCGGTATGCAAGACATTTAGCTGGCTGATTTCAGCACGATTCAATTTGGTATAGCTGGCTGGATCAGCGAGTTGGCGGTTGATTTCGGCTAGTTCGGTTTGGGTGCTGACCAGTGCGGTATTGAGCTTGGTTTGTTTTGATTGCAGTGCTTTTTTATTCGGCCTGGGCTTGTTAGTTGGACTCGGTTTTTCGACTTGCGCTGCAACAGCCTCGCGCGGGCGACGAGTTTCTATCCAAGTTTTGTAGTCTTCCAGATCACCATCAAATAATTTAGCTGCACCATCTGCTACCAACCATAATTCGTCGGCCACAGCGCGGATTAGGCTGCGGTCGTGCGATACCAGCACGACCGCGCCCGTGTATTCCTCCAGCGCCAGAGTAAGCGCGTCGCGCATATCTAGATCGAGGTGGTTGGTGGGTTCGTCGAGCAGCAGTAGATGGGGTTTTTGCCAAGCTAATAAAGCCAGTGCAAGTCGGCTTTTTTCGCCGCCAGAAAAGCTGGCCACTGGGCGGTCTTCGCTGTCACCCGCCAAGCCGAAGCGGCCTAAAAAAGTTCGCAGCGCAAGCGTGGTTTGCTTGGGTGCGATCCGTTCCATGTGTTGCAGCGGGGTGGCGGCGCTGTCTAGATTTTCCAGTTGGTGCTGGGCAAAGTAGCCGATGCGGATGTCGGGCGTGATTTCCAACTTGCCAGAGGTCGCTTGCAGTTCACCCACCAATAATTTAATCAGCGTGGATTTTCCCGCGCCGTTGGGGCCGAGCAGCGCGATGCGCGCACCAGCGCGCAACACCAGCTCAATATTTTGAAATAGCGTTTTATCGCCATAGCTGAAGCCCATGTTCTCGGCGCGCATTAATAAATCGGGGCTGCGCTCCGGTGCTTCGATCTCCAGCTCGAAATGGCCGTCGGCAATATGCGCCGGGGCGATGCGTGTGAGCCGTTCCAGCGCCTTGACGCGACTCTGCGCTTGTTTGGCTTTGGTGGCCTTAGCGCGAAAGCGGCGCACGAAATCTTCCAAGTGTGCAATCTTTGCTTGCTGGGTATGAAAGGCCTGGTTTTGCTGCGCAATTTTTTCAGCACGGGCGCGCTCGAAGTCATCATAATTTCCGGCATAACAATCTATGGTCTGATCGTGGATATGGGCGATGCGGTTGACGCAGGCGTTGAGGAATTCGCGGTCATGCGAGACCAGCAACAAGCTACCGGGATAGTGCGCCAGATATTGTTCCAGCCACAGGATGGCTTCCAGATCAAGATGGTTGGTCGGCTCGTCCAGCAATAACAAATCAGCGCGGTGCATCAGCGCGCGCGCCAGATTCAAGCGCATGCGCCAGCCGCCAGAAAAGCTGCTCACCGGACGTTGCAGGCTATCATTGGCAAAACCAAGGCCATTCAGCAACTGCGCCGCGCGCGCCTTGGCGACATAGCCAT
>JANONO010000231.1:0-10254 GCA_031420875.1 Gallionellaceae bacterium
CCGCCGCCACATGCGCCGACCAGAATTCCGTTCCCATCTTCATCGCCACTCCCATCCATATTGAAGGTGGCAAGCATGCGGAAATTGGAATCAGGTGACAAGTCTGCGGTTTATGGAGCGCTTACGAAGAAACTCAGTCCCCCCGCCAGTGTATAATCAACAGCTTGTTTGTTAACAATTCGGCCTTGCAGCCATCGCTTTAGGGCGGTAACGCAAGGCCAAATTATTAACGAACTGGCTCTAAAACCGGAAACTAATGATAAAAAAATTACTTAAGCGTGTATTTGGCCAATCTGCCCATACTCGGATGGCGGGCAATTGCCACATCATTCCTTTTGCTGCACATGGTGTCGGCCACGACGGCATCAGCCCGGCTGCGCGCCGCGTGACTGATGGCTTGCAGGCCGCTGGTTTCGCCGCCTTCGTGGTCGGTGGTGCGGTGCGCGATCTGCTGCTAACCCGTCATCCCAAGGATTTTGACGTGGCCACCGATGCCACGCCGGAAGAGGTGCGTCGTGTGTTTCGCCGTTCGCGCATTATCGGGCGGCGCTTTCGTCTGGTGCATGTCATGTTCGGCGAGGAAACAGTGGAAGTATCCACCTTTCGCCGCATGATAGAAGTCGAGGATGCCGAGACGGATGAGCACGGGCGCTTGCTGCGCGACAACGAATTCGGCGATCAAGAGCAGGATGCCGCACGGCGTGATTTTACTGCCAATGCCTTGTTCTACGATCCCGCCACTCAGGAAATTCACGACTACCATAATGGTTATGCCGATATTCGCGCCAACATTCTGCGCATGATAGGCGACCCAGAAGTGCGCTACCGCGAAGACCCAGTGCGCATGTTGCGCGCCGTGCGCCTGTCGGCCAAGCTGGGCATGACGCTGGATGCAGCGACTGCCGCCCCTATTTTCAACATGAAAGATTTGCTCAGTAATGTGCCGCAAGCACGTTTGCTGGATGAGATGCTCAAGCTGCTGTTGTCCGGCCATGCCCTGGAGTGCGTTAAAAAATTGCGCGAGATGGATTTGCACCACGGCCTGTTACCGATGCTGGATGTGATTTTGGAGCAGCCGATAGGCGAGAAATTTGTCATGCTGGCGTTGCAAAATACCGATCAACGCATACGCGAAGAAAAATCGGTGACACCCGCTTTTCTGTTTGCCGCGTTGCTATGGCATGAAGTGCTGGCGGCATGGAACGGGCGCAAAGAGGCGGGCGAACGCCCGGTAGCAGCGTTGCATGAGGCTATGGACAAAGTGCTGAATCGGCAACAGGCGCAGCTTGCTATTCCGCGCCGTTACGATGCGGTAATGAAAGATATATGGTTGTTGCAGCCACGCTTTGAACAGCGCGGCGGGCAGCGTCCGCAGCGTTTGCTGTCACAGCCGCGCTTCCGTGCTGCTTATGATTTTCTGCTACTGCGCTGCGAGAGCGGTGAGACAGATGATCAACTAGGCTTGTGGTGGGACGAGTTTCAGGATGCAACTGATGAGCGCCGTGCCGAAATGTTGATGCCGGACGAGGCGGCCCCCAAAAAACGCCGTCGCCGCAAAAAACCAAGCGCGGCCAAACAGGACGGTACGGCCTCGCCAGAATCTGACATGCAATCAGAGTTACCGATTGAGTGATGGGGCATATCGTTTTTGTCGGCCTAGGCAGCAACCTGTCCGACCCTAGCAATCAAGTATTGCAAGCCTTGCAGGCACTCGATAATTTGCCGCAAACCAGAGTGCTGGCGCGGTCTTCACTATACCGTAGCGCACCCATCGGTTATCTACAGCAGCCGGATTTCATTAACGCAGTGGCTCAACTAGAAACCGCCTTATCTCCGCGTGGCCTGCTGAATAAACTGCTTGCTATAGAGCACGAGTGCGGACGTACACGCGACGTTCATAACGGGCCTCGCACACTGGATTTAGACCTGTTGTTGTATGGTGATTTGCAACACCACGAACTCGGCCTGACCGTCCCGCATCCGCAAATGCACAAGCGCGCATTCGTGTTGCAACCCTTGTTGGAGATTGTGCCGGACTGTGTGATTCCGGGTGTGGGTGCAGCGGCAGAAGCATTGCGACAATGTGCAGGCCAGCAGTTGGAGAAAGTTTTCAATGTTGTTTGAAAAATATCGTTACGTTGTCGTAGAAGGGCCGATTGGGGTCGGCAAGACCAGCCTGGCGCGGCGACTGGCCGAGCATAGCGGGGCGACCGCCCTGCTGGAAAAACCGCAAGACAATCCATTTTTGACCTATTTTTATCAGGATCCGGCACGCCATGCCTTGCCCACCCAATTATTTTTTCTGTTTCAACGTATCAACGAAGTGCGCGATTTAGCGCAGATGGATTTATTCCACACCACGACTATTTCAGACTATTTGTTTGACAAGGATGCGCTGTTTGCGCGCTTGAATCTCAGCGACGATGAATTCTCGTTGTACCAGAACATCTATCGCAATCTAGCACCGCAGGCACCGCCACCGGATTTGGTAATTTACCTGCAAGCTACTCCAGAAACTCTGATTGAGCGCGTCCGCCGTCGCTCTATTGCCTATGAGCGACAAATTTCGGATACCTATTTAACGCACCTGTCACAAGCATACAGCGATTTTTTTTATCATTACACGGCAGCACCGGTGCTGATCGTGAACAGTGAAAATCTGAATTTTGTGGACAATGACGAAGATTTTTCGCTGCTGCTACAACGCATCGAAGGTATGCGTGGTGTGCGAGAATTTTTCAGCATGGGCAAGAATTAATATTTCAGAGTCCGCCTATCAGGTGCCATTAGACCAACAGCGGTTCGAATTTACGCTGAAATTTCAGTAAGGAATTGAATTGTTAAAGGTGTCCTTCAGAAGATTTTAGGGTTTAGCGGAAAAGGTAAACGCATCCGAAAAAAATTCGTCATTGGACAAGCCGCGCAGTGCTGTAAAGTCGCGATGAGAGACCTCCACCACCACCGGCGAGCCGCATGCATAAACCTGGTGGCCGGATAAATCGCTATAGTCATCCAGCACGGCTTGGTGTACGAAGCCCGTTCTGCCTTGCCAATTATCTGCGGGCAAAGATTCCGACAGAACCGGGGTAAATTTTATATCGAGCGCTTCCCATTCTTTAGCCTTGTCGAGCATATAGAGATCGGCCAATTTTCGCCCACCCCAGTAAAAATGTATGGGTCGCTTGAGGCCGATGTGCAGCGCATGTTCAATGATAGATTTGATCGGAGCAAAGCCTGTACCGCTGGCCACGAACAGGATCGGTTTGTCACTATCCTCGCGCAAGAAAAAAGTACCGAGCGGCCCCTTGAAGCGCAAAATATCACGCTCTTTCATTTGCGTAAAAATGTGCTGGGTGAACGCGCCACCCAGAATGTTGCGCACATGCAGTTGCAAAAAATCATCATCATGCGGCGCATTGGCAAGCGAAAAGCTACGCGCCACACCGTCCTTGGTCAATATATCAATATATTGTCCGGCAAGAAATTGCAGCCGTTCATTGGCGGGCAGTTTGAGATAAATTACCATCACGTCCAGGGCGGGCTTCTCCAGCTTGTGCACGCGGCAGGGCAGAGTTTTTACCGGAATATCTTTAGCGACATTGACTTCGCGGCATTCAATGACTAAATCCGATTTAGGCTGAGCTTGGCAAAACAAAGCCATGCCCGCTGCCTTCTCTTCTGCGGTCAGAGTGCTTTTCTGATACTTGCCGTAATCCACTGTGCCTTGCAACAAGCGCCCCTTGCATGTTCCGCACACCCCATCGCGACAACTGTAAGGCAGAGTGAAGCCGTGCTTCAGGCCGGCCTCGAGTATGGTTTGGTCAGCTTCCATTTGAAAGCTGTGATTGCTTGGTTTAATGGTGACGTTGAAAGTCATAACGTATGAGCGGCGCGCGAAAGCGGCGATTTTAACGCATAATCCAAAAATGAGACGAATTCTGATAGTGGGCTGCGGTGACATCGCCTTGCGCGTCGCACGGCTCTTGCACAAAAATAACAGTGGACGATATCGTCTGTTCGGGCTGGTTCGCAACACGACGCGCCTCGATGAATTACGCGCGCTCGGCATGGTTCCGATACTGGGCAACTTGGATGATGCCAAGAGCCTGCGCCGTCTGGCCGGGCTGGCGGATGTCGTGCTGCACTTTGCTCCTCCGCCTACACCCAACATCCCTCCCCCCTCTGGGGGAGGCTTAGGGAGAGGGACAAAACAACAAAGCGGAGTCAATACCGACCCACGCACCCGCACCCTACTTGCCATTCTGGCGCAAGGCATCTTGCCCCGTCGCCTTGTTTACATCAGCACCAGCGGTGTGTATGGCGATTGCGGCGGCGCAACCATCAGCGAGACTCATCCACTCAACGCGCAAACCGCAAGAGCACAACGGCGAATAGATGCAGAACAACAAATTCGCAGCTGGGCAAAACGCAATCATGTAAACGCCAGCATCCTGCGCGTCCCCGGCATTTATGCCGCCGATCGCTTGCCGCTGGATCGCCTACGCGCTGGTACACCCGCCATCGTGCAAGAAGAGGATAGTCACACCAACCATATCCACGCCGACGACCTAGCGCGTATTGTCATCGCGGCAATGCACAACGCAAAACCCAATCGCGTTTATCACGCCAGCGACGACAGCCAATTAAAAATGGGCGATTATTTTGATGCTGTGGCCGATGCCCACCACCTGCCGCGCCCGCCGCGTATTCCGCGCATACAAGTCGAGCGCAGTGTATCGTCTATGCTATGGTCATTTATGAACGAATCACGGCGGCTGACGAATGTGAGAATGAAGCGGGAGTTGAGAGTAAAGCTACACTACAAGACGGTGAAAGATGGTCTGTTTTGAGTGGTTTTCTATTGCTCTCTTATCTTGAGATAATGTTGTTGTGATACAAGATGCAGGAGATGTGGGCGTGGGGCTAAGTTAGGATTAATCATGCAGAATTATGTCGTCACTCGCAACACCAAGCCCTTGAGATATGCGCTTTCCGGGAAACTTAGCAACACCGGATGATCCGATGCCGCATGTAGCTTTTGCACAATCTGGGCATTCACCCCGGCATCCAGTGCGGCCCCGGCAATAATTTTCTGGAATAAATCATCATTGATGCCGCCGGAGCAGGAGTAGGTGGCAAGCAAACCGCCCGGCCTGAGTAACTTGAAGCCGAGCAAGTTGATGTCTTTGTAACCGCGCGCAGCTTTTTCGGCGAAGGCGGCAGTGGGCGCAAATTTGGGCGGATCGAGAATGATGAGATCAAATTTTTTATTTTGGTCGCGCAATTTTCGTAGCGCGGTAAATACGTCGGCGCATTGCCATTCTGCGCGGCTGCTATCCAAGCCATTTAATTCAACATTGCGCCGCGCCAGTTGCAGCGCCTCTTCCGAAGAGTCAATGGATAGCACTGATTTTGCACCGCCACGTAAGGCGTACAGCGAGAAGCCGCCGCTGTAACAAAAACAATTAAGCACGTCTTTATCGTGCGCCAGCGCTTCGGTCAGCTTGCGGTTGTCGCGCTGGTCGAGATAGAAGCCGGTCTTTTGACCTGCTGCCACATCTACTGTAAAGCGCAATCCGTTTTCTATCACTTCCACAGATTCGGGCAGTGTGCCGCGCAACACGCCATTGCGCGATACCAAGCCTTCCAGCGTGCGCGAATCAGAATCAGAGCGCTCGTAGATGCACGCGGGTTTGCATAGTTCTTGCAGAATGTCGGCGATGGTGTCGCGCCACCGTTCTGCGCCCGCGCTGCCAATTTGCATGACCAGCACATCACCGTATTGATCTACGATGAGTCCCGGCAAGCCATCTGATTCAGCGTGGATGAGACGTGCTCCGCTGTTCTTTTCTTTTTTCCCCATCCCGATCCCCATCGGAGAGGGGTGCAAAAGGTTGCGGGCTGCGAGTGCGCTAGAAATTCGGCGGTGGAAGAAATGGGCATCAATTTTTTCATCGGCTTGCCATGACCACATGCGCGCGCTGATTTGCGATTGCGCGTTGTAGGCCGCAAACCCAAGAAACTCGCCTTGTGCAGAGCGAACTTCTACCGTGTCACCGCTGATGGCTTGCCCTTCCATGCGCGCGATTGCGCCGGAAAATATCCAAGGGTGGCGACGCAGCAGCGATTTTTCTCGCCCTGCGCCTAGGATTAATTTATTTTTCTCTGCGCCCAGCATAACTTTATTTTTCATGGAGACTTCTTTTTGGTGTTTTTCACAGAGACTTCTTTTTTGCGCGCGGATGCGCGGCATCGTAAATTTTGCTGAGGTATTGAAAGTCGAGATGGGTGTAAATCTGCGTACTAGAAATGCTGGCATGGCCTAGCATTTCTTGCACGGCGCGTAGATCGCCACTGGATTGCAGCAAGTGTGAGGCAAACGAGTGGCGCAGCAAATGCGGATGTACGCCGCTGGTAATGCCTTGTTTGATCCCCCATTCCTTCATGCGTAACTGCACTGCACGTACACCGATACGCCCGCCATTGCGGGTGATGAATAACGCAGGTTCATCCGGTTTAGCCAATTGATCGCGCACACTCAGCCAAGTTTTCAGGGCAGTTATTGCATGGCTGCCCAGCGGAACAATGCGCGTCTTGCTGCCCTTGCCGGTGACGCGCACCTCAGCGCCGACAAGATCGAGCGCATTTGGATTCAGGCCAACCAGCTCTGCCAAGCGCAGCCCCGACGAATAAAATAATTCAAACATCGCCTTGTCGCGCACCGTCAAAATATCATCGCTGGCGGGCAACTCCACCAAGCGTACCGCTTCGTCTGGAGAAAGTGTGCGGGGCAAAGTGCGCGCGGATTTTGGCGCGCGCAGTCCGACACAGGGATTGCCTGGGCATAGATGATCGCGCATCAGATAGGAAAAAAAACCACGCCACGCCGACAACATCCGCGCCAGGCTCTTGCCACCCAAACCGCTGCCATGAAGTTGCGCGATGAAGCGGCGAATTTGGTGGTTCTTCAGATCGGCTAAGGCTACCGCCCCAGCCAGATCGAACAACCGTTTAATGTCGCGCGCATAATTTTGTGCGGTAAGCGGGGAGTAGCGTCGCTCGTTGCGTAAATGCGCTAAATAGCCGTCCAATAAATTCTGATTGGCTAACAGCCTGTCTGATTTGAAGGAAATCGGCTGCAAATCCGCCTGACCGGTGCAGATTTCACCGCTTTTTTGGTCAATAGAACGACTATTGACCTGCAAAATCTGCCCTCGGCCAGCCGAATTTTCGCTTCGATTCTTCAAGTCAGACAGGCTGCTAGAGCAGTCACTTTAGCTGAGTGGCGACGGCGCAGCTTACAATTTCTGCGATGCGCTGCAAAAACAAGGTGCCCATCTCAGGATAAAAACGCTGCGCCTCTTCGCTGGCCAGCACCAACAGACCGATTGATTGCTCCTCAACGCGCAACGGCAGATATGAAAATGAACGCAAGCGCGAAGCGCCTTCGCCAAACCACGGCAAAGTATCATGGAGTGCATGATGAACGCACACTGGCTGTGCTTGCTGATCGGCAAACGTCAACACTTCCGCGCTGGGCGGCTGAACTTGCCAAAGGTGTAGCACAACGTGCGGGACCGAAAAAATTTCACGCAGGTTACGCACGACCATTGCTGTCATGTCCGGCTGTGTGGCATAGCCAAACAGGGCGCAAGAGAATTGATGAACCTTGTGCTGCAAGGCATCGTTATCTCGTGCTGCTGCCACCATGTCATGCAGGTTTTTTTCCAACATTTTGTTTTTTTCACGCAAGGTGAGCAACTGCCGTTCACTCAATGAAACGGTGCGGCCGCCGTGCGGATGGGGCAGAATAATTTCCGCCAGCAGATCGAGATTTTCTTCAAAAAACTGCGGATTGTTTCGTAAAAATATTGCTACGTCTGTGGACTTCATTCCATATCCCTAAAGATTAATTTCACCTTCAAATACCGTTATGGCAGGCCCAGTCATCAGCACCGCTGAGTTATCGCCCTGCCAACTGATGTCGAGCACCCCGCCCCTAGTGGCAACATGCACTTCATTATCGAGTAATCCGCGCCGAATACCCGCCACCACTGCGGCACAAGCGCCCGTGCCACAAGATAATGTTTCTCCCGCGCCGCGTTCATATACACGCAGCTTGATATGACTGCGATCCAGCACCTGCATGTAACCGACGTTGACTCGTTTGGGAAAACGCGGATGGTGCTCGATCAACGTACCCTGAGCGACTACGGGTGCTTGCTCCACATCTGCCACGACCTGAACTGCATGAGGATTGCCCATAGATAAGGCGCTGATGTGCAGCACCTCGTCGGCTACTTCCAGCGGTTCAATGGTTTCGTTGCGACCATCCGTGAAGGGAATGTGTGCCGCCTCGAAAATCGGAGCGCCCATATCCACTGTGATGCGGCCATTTTCTTCCAGACGCGGCTTGATTAATCCGCATTTTGTTTCCACGATAATTTCGCGCTTTTGAGTCAGTTTTTGATCCAGCACAAAACGCACAAAGCAGCGCGCACCATTGCCGCATTGCTCAACTTCGCCGCCATCCGCATTAAAAATACGGTAGCGAAAATCCACATCGGGAAGCTGAGAATTTTCCACCAATAAAACTTGGTCGCAGCCCACGCCAAAACGGCGATCCGCCAAAAACCGTAGTTGTTCAGGGGTGAGATGAACGTCCTGGCGCACGCCATCCAGCATCACAAAGTCGTTGCCCGCGCCGTGCATTTTGGTGAATTTCAATATCATCTACAAAGTTCCGCGTATCTATAACAGAGGGTCAAGTGGTCATTGACCATACCCGTTGCCTGCATATAAGCATAACAGATGGTGGAGCCGACAAACTTGAAACCACGCCGCTTCAGCTCCTTACTCATCGCGTCTGAAGCGGGGGATGTTGACGGTAATTCGCTCATGCTGCGCCATTTATTTTGTATCGTCACGCCTTCCACAAAACGCCAGATGAAAGCATCAAAGCTGTCAAATTCTTGTTGTACGGCCAGATATTTTTGCGCGTTGATAATGGCAGACTGAATCTTTAAGCGATTACGCACGATGCCTGCATTCTGCAACAGCGATTCTATTTTGTTCGCGTCATATTGGGCAATGCGCGCCGCATCAAAATTATCAAAGGCCGCACGATAAGCATCGCGCTTTTTCAGAATGGTGATCCAACTCAAGCCAGCCTGCGCCCCCTCCAGAATCAGAAACTCGAACAGCGCACGATCATCATGCAGCGGCACGCCCCATTCTTCGTCATGGTAAGCCTGGTAAATGGGGAGGTCGCCCGCCCAGGCGCAACGCTGTTTATTTATTTGGTTTGGCATAGCTGGTTAAAGTCGCGCCACATGCAGCGGTTCATTATCACCGTAATGCCCGCCGCTTGCGCCTGCTGCGCTGCATCTTCGTGAACGATTCCATCCTGTAGCCACAAATGCGTAACGCCAAGTTTGATGCAGCTTTCCACAATAGCGGGTACATGCTCTGAAGTGCGAAATACATCGACCATATCCACCTTGAACGGCAGACTTTCCAGATCTGCATACGCCGTTTCGCCCAGCACCTCCTGCACCAGCGGACGCACGGGCACGATGCGATAGCCGTGCTGTTGCATGGCGCGCGCCACTTTAAAACTGGGGCGTGCCGGATTGGGCGACAGCCCCACTACCGCGATGGTGTGGATGCTGCGCAATATTTGGCAAGTCTCATCTGGGTTGGGATTGGTAAAAGGCATGGCGTACACGATAGCATTTTTTCGCCGCGCTCAGCTGTCGTAAATATAAGAAAAAATATTTGAAAGCCTTTGAGAGTTTTTGTACTCATCCCGTCTCAGCAAGCTAATCTCAGCAAGCTAAGAAAAAGCAGAGAGCCACAGAGTTCACAGGGATAAATGATGGGTTGTTGTTAACACCCCCTCACCCATTGGGTAAATAATGAGGTGCGTGAAACCCGTATCCTTATCTATGGGCACTGTGAACTCTGTGGCTTGAGCTGAATTTCTCAAATTGTATTGTGAGGTGAAGCTGGCCGGTAAGCCGGGTTCTGTCGTGGACAGTCATTCCTCTAGGCGTTTCGTTACCTGACGCTCAAGCAACCTACCCGCTGGCGACGCGAGCAACGTCATAGCCAGCTTATTTGGTCTTGCTCCGAATGGAGTTTACCGTGCCGTCCGTGTTACCACGTCCGCGGTGGGCTCTTACCCCACCATTTCAACCTTACCTGATCCGCTTGCGCGGCCATCGGCGGTGTATTTTCTGTGGCACTGTTCAT
>JANONO010000232.1:0-9867 GCA_031420875.1 Gallionellaceae bacterium
TTTTTGCATGTTCACGGCTTGATACGCTTTGACCCCTTGCCTTACATCCGTGCCCGAAGTAACGCCTTCGTAGTGAACCACCGCAGACAGCGGCTGATACATCACTCTCAAACCGTGGTTACGCACCTTCAAGGCAAGGTCAGTATCTTCGCAATAGGCGGGAAGATACAGTTCATCAAATCCACCCAGCTCATCAAAAAGAGTTTTTTTAATCAGGATGGACGCGCCGGAAATGTAGTCAACTTCGCGAGCGTAATTGAACATCGGAGCGCAAGGATCATCACCCCGTCCGAAATTCCAGGCGCTGCCATCGCGCCAAACAATGCCTCCGGCTTCTTGCAATTTTCCATTGGGATAGACCAATTTTGAACCGGCAATTCCGACTCCTGAATAATCATCAAAGGTTCTCAGCAATTCATCCAGCCAACCCGCACAGACTTGCGTGTCGTTATTCAGAAAACATAAGTATTGGCCGTGAGCAGCGGTGGCACCCGCGTTGCAAGAACGAATAAAACCCTGGTTGCTTGGATTGCTGATTACCCTAATACCTAATATTTTTTGCAGGGTGGCTGTGGTGTTGTCGGGCGAGCAATCATCCACAACAATGACTTCAAATGAGGCTCGAATCGAACAATCGGCAATGGAGCGCAAACACATCAAGGTGTAGGCGATTTTTCCATAGACCGGAATAATCACCGAGATCCGTGGTGTGGGCGAGGTGAATAGGTTGATGTCATGGGGCGTGATCGTGCTGCTTGAAAAGTTTGGCAAGGCTTGCCACGGGCGCGAACTTTTCCCGGCTAATGTCTCCCATCGCTGAAACTCCGGCAGGCTGCTGAACAAGGATGGTGAAAATCCAAATAATGTGCTGGCAATTTGGAATTTGTAGTAGTCGCTGAGTGGGAATTTAAGATACGCGGCGCGAAGTAAATTTCGCAAGGCGCGTTTGGCACGACCGCTGTTATCGACTTCTGGTGGGGCATGATTAGTGCTGCTGTTTAGCCAGAAAAATAGGGTGAAGAAAGCACGCTTTAAAACCGTCTTGCTAGACGAATTTAAAGGTAGCCAATAATAAATTTTCCGAAACAGATGCCGAAGATTAGTGCTCATTAGTTTTTAGATTAAATAGTGCTGATGCACACTCATTTACCAAACCTGTCCCACGATAAATCAGTCCGCTGTAGAGCTGTACCAATGTTGCGCCCGCCTGAATTTTTTCCCGCGCATCCTCTCCGCGCAGAATACCACCGACACCTATGATGGGTAGCGCGCCTTGCAAAGTGGCGCTGAGTTGACGGATAACATGGGTGGATTTGTCGCGCAGCGGCGCACCACTTAAGCCACCCGCCTCGTCATGCTGCGGCAGGTGCTCAACGCCAGTGCGCGACAAAGTGGTGTTGGTGGCGATCACGCCGTCAATGCCGTGGCGCAGCAAGAGCGTTGCGACCTCGCGAATTTGCTCATCGTCCAAATCGGGCGCGATTTTTACTGCCAGCGGGACATACTTTCCATGAATATCGGCCAGAACTTTCTGCTCTGTTTTGAGTTGTGCGAGCAATGCGTCGAGCTCGGCACCACCTTGCAATTGGCGTAAATTTTTGGTGTTGGGCGAGGAAATGTTGATGGTGACGTAACTGGCGTGGGCATACACTTTACGCAAGCAGAGCAAATAATCCTGCGCGGCATTTGCTATGGGTGTGTCAAAATTTTTGCCGATGTTGATGCCTAAAATTCCGCGAAAGCGCGCTCGCTTTACGTTGGCTAGCAGCACATCTACGCCATCATTATTGAAACCCATGCGGTTGATGATGGCCGCAGCCTGAGGCAAGCGGAACAGGCGGGGCTTGGCATTGCCCGGTTGTGGGCGTGGAGTGACCGTGCCGATTTCAAGGAAACCAAAACCCAGCGCAGCCAAGGCATCAATGTAGCCGCCATTTTTGTCCAGGCCAGCAGCCAGTCCGACTGGATTGGGGAAGGTCAGCCCCATTGCTTGCCGTGGATTTTCCGCTGGTTGGCTGCAAAGAAATGGCAGCATGGCAAGCTGATGGGCAATCTGCAAGGCATCCAGAGTGATGTGATGCGCTCTTTCAGGATCAAGTGTGAACAGCAGGGGGCGAACTATTGAATACATTTATTCAGTCTCTCGCATTGCTGGTGGTTAACATTTTCCATTCACCTTGCACGAGTCCTTGTAGCGGACGAAAGTTGGTTTTGTACGCCATTTTTTTGCTGTCCTTGATCCAGTAACCTAGGTAGAGATAATCTAGTTGCAGTTTGCGACATAGCTCAATTTGCCACAACACATTGAAAACGCCGAAGCTGGTTTTAGCCATATCAGGTTCATAGAAGGTATATACCGAAGACAAGCCGTCTTTGAGAACATCAATAATACTCACCATGCGTAACACACCTTGCCTGTCCTGCGCGTGGTCGTAGGGCTCACGAAACTCCACTAGCGCTGAGTCCACATGGCTATGCAAGAGAAAATTGCGATATTGCTCGCGGCTGTCCACCGCAATGCTGCCATTGGGGTGGCGTGCCAGTTGATAACGCTGGTACAGAGCATAGTGCTCTTCGTGATCTTGCAAGGCATGAAACGATGGCTCTAGGGTGAGATGTCGTTGCCAGCAGCGACGCTGGGCGCGACTGGGCTGGAATGAATTGGCCTCGACTCGCACTGGCACACAGGCGCAACAGCTATCGCAGTGCGGACGATAGGTGAATGTTCCGCTCCGGCGGAAGCCTTGCTGCACCAGTTCTGAATACACAGACGAGGAAATCATAAAGCCGGGGGTGGCTACTTGTGACCGCGCCAACCGTTGCGGCAAATAGCTGCATGGGTAAGGGGTGGTTAGATAAAATTGCAGCACCGACAACGGAATGTCATGGAGCAAGCTCATATAAAAATTTCAGAGTTGAATTGCCATGTACTCATGGCTTGTGGGTAGTGTATCAACTCTTGCAAGCGAAGTATAAATTCCGTACGCGGTATTTCCTGTGCGCCGAGTGAGGCTAGATGTGGCGTACTCATCTGGCAGTCTATCAAGCCATAGTTCCAGTGTTGTAATTGTGCGGCGAGATGAGCCAGCGCGATTTTGGATGCGTCAGTAACGCGGCTAAACATAGACTCGCCAAAAAACATGCGACCGATACTGACCCCATAAAGTCCGCCTACCAGCTGGTCGTTCATCCAGATTTCCACCGAGTGTGCTATCCCCATCCGGTGTAGCTCGGTGTAGGCTGTTATCATGTCTGCATGTATCCAAGTGCCAGCTTGTTCGCCGCGCGGTGTAGCACATGCGCGCATGACCTGTTCGAACGCATAATCGGTACGCAGCGTATAATTTTTGTGCTGTATGGTCTTGTGCAGAGACCGAGAAATCTTGAATTTTTTCGGCAGCAACACCATGCGTGGATCGGGACTCCACCATAAAATAGGCTCGCCCGCATTGAACCAAGGGAAGATGCCGTGACGATAGGCATCTAGCAGCCGGATTGCGGACAAGCTTCCACCCGCAGCCAGCAGCCCGTTGGGGCTGTGCAGTGCCTGTGTCAGGGGTGGGAAAGGGGTGTCATTGCCCAATAGAGTGATCATCGCTAGCATTCAGACGGGTTATGAGCTATTTGGAATGATACCAAGGTGGAGTAACTAAGGTGCAATACTAGCAGCCTGTCGGTCTTAACCTTTGCCGCAACCTATCACGCCAATTTAAAGAGCGGGATTGATCGTCACACTCACCCAAAGGGCGCAAGAAGCTCTTCGGGGTAAATTTCATATTCAGATTTTCATCAGCTCACTTTTTTAATGCCCAGCAACGTGGCGTTTTACGCTCAATCTTGCCTTAATTTTTTTTTGCTAACCCTTCAATATAAACATCCGCTTCAAGTTCCATGCCATCGCCAGGAGCGCGTAGCGCACGGTTCAAAGATTGTGTAGTTAATTTCCAGGCTCTAGAGCTTACCGAAGATGAGGTGAGAAAGCGCGATAATTTATATCAGGACGCTACTAATTGCCTATTTGAGTCGGAAAGAAATTCGCCTAGTCTAAAAGAGCTTCGACCTAATGATCAGGTTAAATTTTCTTTAGAATTAAAAGATGTTGCTACAGAAGTTGAGCAACATCGTATTGTTTCATTAAAGCAATATATTAAGCTCCCTAGCACAGCAAAATTGAACCCATCATTAACTTAAGCTACCAAAATATATGTCCCGCAGCGCCCTTGAAAATTTGGAAGAAATAAACAAGGCGCTAAACTTATACTCCGAAGAAAAAATGGCTAAATCACGCTTTGACGCTGGAGTGGCTTCAGCACAATTGGACGTGTATTCGGAGCGTATGAAGTTTACTAAACAGAAGCTACAAGGCGTGATCGAAACGACTTTGAGTAATTCTAATAAAAATTAAGGCAAAATTAATGGGGGCAGGTTGAGCTAACCTCGGTTTCATGGACAGTTACAACAATCGGGGACGAACCACGGCTTTTGGTTCGTACTTTACACTTGTATTTTTGCGGCCATTATGTAAACTAACCACCATTAGTTCATTCAGAGGTTGCCATGTTGATTGTCAATATCCACGATGCGAAAACCCAGCTTTCCAAGCTGGTCGAACTGGCCGCGCAAGGCGAGGCGTTCATCATCGCCAAGGCGGGTAAGCCGATGGTGAAGGTCGTTCCATTGGGCAAGGCTGAGGTGGGCACGTCCACGCGCCTGGGCTTTATGGCGGGAGAATTCTCAGTGCCGGTCGATTTCGATCAGATGGGCAGTGGGGAGGCCGAAAATCAGTTTTTAGGGCGCAAGGCTTGAGAGCGCCTCGAAAAGCCGTAGCGAGCGGCTTGAGTGCAAGGCGCAAGGAACGGAGTGACAAGACATGTCAAGTAGATAGGCGAGGAAGCGAGTGCCGCGCAACGCCGCAATCAAGCTGCGCAGTAGGTTTTTCGAGGCGCTCTTGAACCTGTTGCTCGACACTCACCTTTTGCTTTGGGCAGCGAGCGAGCCGCAGCGATTGTCGGCCAAGGCGCGCACCTTGTTGCTCGCTCCTGCCAATCAGCTCATTTTCAGTTCTGCTAGTCTGTGGGAGATCAGCATCAAGAACGAGCTGGAACGTTCCGATTTCAATATTGACCCGCGCCGCCTGTGGCGCATGCTGCTGGTCAGCGGTTACCGCGAATTATCTGTCACCAGTGAACATGCCGTGGCCGTGAATAACCTTCCGATTTTGCACAAAAATTCGTTCGACCGCATCCTCGTGGCGCAAGCGCGCGTGGAAGGATTGACGCTGCTGACAGTGGACAAGGCTGTGGCAAAATATGGCGAGGGTGTGCAGAAGGTGTGAGGATGCGGGGACATCAATCTGGAACGATATGAAAAAACGATCTACAAGCAAGGATGACCAAGGCATTCCAGAATACAAGCGGGAGCAGCTTGGTGTCGGTGTGCGCGGAAAGCACTACAAACAATTTATGCAGGGCAGCACTGTGGTCGTGTTGCAACCCGCACTACAGAAAGCGTTTCCAACTTCCGAAGTGGTCAACAAGGCGTAAGAGATCTGCCGGTCAATAATAAATATGTCCCTACTTGCCGCACAAAAAATTCTGCATGATGTTTTCGGTTATAGCGTCTTTCGCGGTGAGCAGGCTGCTATTGTCGAACACGTAAGCGCGGGTGGTGATGCATTGGTGTTGATGCCTACGGGCGGCGGCAAGTCCCTTTGCTATCAGCTGCCGGCATTGCTGAGGGAGGGGGCGGCTATTGTTGTTTCGCCGCTGATCGCCTTAATGCAGAATCAAGTAGATGCGCTTAATCAACTCGGTGTGCGCGCCGCATTTTTGAATTCTAGCCTAGACGTGACTGCCGCCCGTGCAGTGTCAGCGCGCTTGCTGCGCGGTGATCTGGATCTTTTATATGTGGCACCGGAGCGACTGCTGATGCCGGGGTTTCTGTCCATGCTGGAACAGGTGCAAGTGGCCTTGTTCGCCATAGATGAGGCGCATTGTGTGTCGCAATGGGGACATGATTTCCGGCCTGAGTATCGCGGGCTGACCGTGTTACACGAACGCTTTCCCGGAATTCCGCGCATTGCGCTGACCGCCACCGCCGATGCGCCCACGCGCGCCGAAATTGTGGAACGCCTGGCCTTGGAAAACGCGCGCCAATTTGTCTCCAGTTTTGATCGTCCCAACATACGTTACCGCGTCACACACAAGGCCAATGCGCGCCAGCAGTTGCAGGATTTTTTGCAAGCCGAACATGCAAATGATGCGGGCATCGTCTATTGTCTGTCGCGCAAAAAGGTGGAGGAAACCGCCGGGTGGCTGAAGGAGCAAGGCTGGGATGCTTTGCCCTACCACGCCGGGCTGGATGCCGCCATCCGCAGCAAAAATCAAATAAGATTCTTGCGCGAAGAGGGCGTGATTATGGTGGCCACGATCGCTTTCGGCATGGGCATAGACAAGCCCAATGTGCGTTTTGTCGCGCATCTGGATTTGCCTAAGAGCATGGAAGGCTATTATCAGGAAACAGGCCGCGCGGGTCGCGATGGTTTGCCTGCTAATGCGTGGATGACTTACGGCTTAGGTGATGTGGTTTCCATGCGCCAAATGTTGATGTCGGGCGATGCGCCCGAAGAACGCAAGCGCGTGGAGCTGCAAAAGCTGGATGCATTGCTGGGATTTTGTGAATCCACTACTTGCCGTCATCAGACCTTGCTGCGCTACTTTGGTGAAGAGCATCCAGGTCAGTGCGCGCAATGTGATAACTGTCTGGAACCTGTGGACACCTGGGATGCTACGCAAGCAGCGCAGATGGCCTTGTCGTGTGCGTATCGTACCGGGCAGCGTTTTGGTGTCGGCCATTTGATTGATGTGCTGCTGGGCAAGACCACTGACAAAGTCGAGCAATTTCGTCATCAGCAACTCACCACTTTCGGCATCGGTAAAGAACTGATCCAAGCACAATGGAGCAGCGTCTATCGCCAACTGGTCGCTGCGGGTTTGCTCACAGTAGATATGGAAGCCTACGGCGGTTTGCGTCTCACCGAACAAGCGCGTCCGGTGTTGCGCGGTGAGCAGGAGGTATGGCTGCGGCGCGATGCGCCCCCCACTCCCCGCAAACCGAGCAAGGTTGAGCGCAGTGCCCGCACACGCGAAACATTTGCCGGGGCCAACGAAAACCCCTTGTGGCTGGCGCTCAAGGCTAAACGCATGGAGCTGGCGCGCGAACAAGGTGTGCCGCCGTATGTGATTTTTCATGACAGCACCTTGCTCGAAATTCTAAACCAGCGCCCGGTCACGCTAACAGAATTAGGGAAAATTAGTGGCGTGGGCCAGGCGAAATTGCTGCGCTATGGGGAGGCATTTTTACAGGTGGTAGGTGAGTGAATGTAAGCCGGTTCGTTGCTTTGTATGGTTGCGACTCATATAAATATTACTCAGCGTGATTCCCTCAAAACTGAAAATACAACAACTGCAGCTCAGTAATTTACCTTGGGATTTGCACAATAAAGCAGATTGTATTTCGCCCGAAATTTTAACTCTGAAAATATTTTCTTGGTGGAGGCGTATTAGGTTGGTAAAGATTCATAATCGTGGAAAAAGCAGTTGATGGCGAATTTTTATTAATTCATGGTGTTAATTCGCACCTATATTACCGTCAACTGCTGTTTCTAGGATAATGTGGTATTAGAGCGCTAGAAAAATTTCTAGAAAATGTGATATTCATGCAGATTACAGCTTACCCAAAAATGACAAATTTCGCTCCATGGTAGAGCTCAATAGTTCCCTACAAGCCTGGGGTACACCCAATTTTAAGGCTGTGCTTAAACAGGAAGTCGAGCGCATGAGCATCGACACCTCCCCTTGCAACTGGGATTAACCACGGGCAATTATGTCCTTGCCAACCCGCACACGGCAATGGTTAACAGCGTTTCAGATTCAGGGGGTTTTATAGGCGTTACGGCAGGTGTTTTTTATCAGAGGGTGATTGCCGGATGCAGTTGTGCAGATGACCCAACCCCTGTTAATGAAAACAGTGAATACTGCGAAATACGGCTAGAAATTGATAAATTAACGGCGCAAACTATAGTGACGCTTGTGACGGAGTATGCTTAGCAACCCACGTAGATAACAGGGAGGTAACCATGAGTAATGATCCAATCGAGCAATACAAAACCAAACAGCGTGAAACATGGACGATGGGAAATTTCGGCGACATGGCCGTGTTCACCACACCCGTGGCCGGACATCTGGTTCACTTTTCCAGAGTGACAAGTGGCCAAGCTGTGTTGGATGTGGGAACGGGGACTGGTGTCGTGGCGATCACGGCGCGGCGCTTGGGCGCGAAGGTGGTCGGACTTGATCTGACTCCTGCGCTGCTCGCACAGGCGCGAGAAAGTGCTGCGGCGGCTGATTATGGCGACATCATCTGGCAGGAGGGAGATGCCGAGGCATTGCCTTTTTCGGATGCGAGTTTTGATGGGGTGTTGAGCCAGTTTGGGCATATGTTTGCGCCGCGTCCTGAGGTGGCAATCGCCGAGATGCTGCGCGTGTTAAAACCCGGCGGCATCATTGCCTTCGCCACCTGGCCGGGTGAACAGTTGATCGGCCGTTTGTTCAGTCTGAATGCAAAATATGTCCCGCCACCGCAGGGCATTGCCTCGCCAGTACAGTGGGGTGATGTCGCCACTGTGCGACAACGGCTGGGGGAGAGTGTGCAGCATCTGCACTTTGAAAGAGGAGTCATGGGCATTCCAGCGCTCTGCCCACAGCATGTGCGCCTGTTTCAGGAAGCCAAGACGGGTCCTTTCATTCGCACCGTACAAGCTTTGCAAAATGAACCCGCGAAACTTGCTGCTTGGCGCAAAGAGGTGGATGAATTGGTGAGCGAATATCTGCGTGACAATGTGGTACGGCACGAGTACCTGCTGACCCGGGCGATTAAAATCTGACCTCGGAATTTATATTTTTTGAGTAGGGCAAATCGCTAGCCGGGTAAACTCTGTCTGCCGGGTCGAAAATAATGCGTGTTGTCGTAATACGTTTTATCATTGTTGCCCACAGCCCAGCCCGGCACACCGAGCAGCGGCAAAGGAGAGAGGTCGCGGGTGTGGCGGCAAAGTTCTGGTGCGGCGAGGTGGTTCGTTAACAGACTGTCCAAGTGCGCCAACTGCTGCTTCAGCGGCCAACTGAAAAATGCAGATTCCACGGCCAGCAATAGCCCTTGCCCGGTCATGCCGACATAGGGTTCCAGTGCTTTTTCATACAGGCCGTGGCCGAATAAATAAAATCCCATTATTGTTCCGACCTGTTCGCGCCGTTGCCAGAATAATTCCTTCCATTTGAAATGGCGCAGCAAGCTGGCCAGCTCGTCACCAGCATGAGTATCGGAATACACGATGATTACGCCAGATTCATCCAGCAGGGTATTGGCATCGCGCACCGCCCCGCGCTCTGATCGAGTTGGCGACTCAATGATGTTGGTCAGCGCGTGATAATGGCGCGCATTGAGAATGGCTTTGCTCTTGGGGAAAGTCAGCCACACCAGCGCATTGAATAAGTCGTGCCAGTTGTTCTCGCGCATCTGCACCTCACCATTTAGGTAGCAGCGCGGCTCATATTGTGCCTCGAAGGCTAGCTTGCCTACCGCTTGCGTGACAAAGCGCAACGCCATGCCGCTTTGCACGGTGAGGGGTTGTGCCGCCAGCAGTGCATTGCAATCTTGCAGCGTAGGCAAGCCATCAGCGAGCATGTCGGCGAGTAGCGGATGCAGTGGGGCGAACAGGGGCGAGTGCAGCAAGGCTTTCTTGTTCCATTTAGGTGATTTTTTCATGCGTGAGAGTTTAACCCGGATCAGCCATCAGGCGGTTTGGGG